>PCTK01000082.1 GCA_002786505.1 Nitrospinae bacterium CG22_combo_CG10-13_8_21_14_all_47_10
TGAAAACCAGGTTCTATTACAACTGAACTTCACTATGGGTTCACACCCGGCACATAAATATTAATTTATCTCCATTTTAAAGGGACAAAAAATGAGAATGAATATATTCGTAGCAAACCTGGTAGCCTGGACTTTTTTATTAGCAGGTACTCACTTGTCCTGGGCAGGATTGAAAGTGGTGACCACCACCACCGACCTCGCTTCCATTGCAAAGGAAGTAGGAGGGTCCCTGATTGAGGTTCAAGCATTAGTTAAAGGATATCAGGACCCGCATCAAATCCAGCCTAAGCCCAGTTATATGGTAAAAATGAATCGCGCCGACCTGCTCATTTATCAAGGCTTGGACCTGGAAATTGGCTGGCTTCCAATACTGATTGATGGTGCGAGGAATCCCGGTATCCGTCTGGGCCAGTCCGGCCATCTGGATGCGTCTGTACGAATTTTACCCCTTGAAGTCCCAGTCGGTGAAGTCGACCGGTCTATGGGAGATATTCACCCTTACGGGAATCCCCATTATCATCTTGACCCTGAAAATGGTTTCATCATTGCCCAGTCCATTTTCAACAAACTCTCTGAATTGGACCCGGCAAATAGCCCTCAATACAAGGCGAATCTCCAGCAGTTTCGGAAACGACTGGAAGGAAAAATTAAACAATGGAAAGACCGGATGACCCCTTTCAAAGGAGCGCAAATCGTCACCTATCACAAGCTTTGGAGCTATTTTACTAATCGGTTTGAATTAAGGGTCTTTGACACGGTAGAAACGAAACCCGGAATTCCTCCAACCACCACGCATCTGGTAAAACTGGCCGACCAAATGAACCAAAAAAAAATCAAACTGATTGTGCAAGCTACCTACTATAAGTCCGAGTTTGCTGATATCCTGGCGGGTAAAACCGGGGGAACAGCTCTGGCTCTCCCTGCCTTTGTGGGAGGAACTCCCGAAGCCAAAGATTATTTTACCCTGTTCGATACCATTATCGATAAACTGACCAAGGTTCTCAAACCCGCTTCCTGAGGTAATAGTTTGTCAGACTTTTTAACATTCATGGCCGCCCCCGCGGCGGCCTGCTTGATTTTTTCCGGGGTCTTCACCTTTTTCGGTTGCCATGTTCTGAAACGGGAGATTATTTTTATCGATATCGCTCTGGCTCAGTTGGCCGCTTTGGGTGTAACCCTTGCGGACACCTTCGAACATCAACACAGTGAAGCAGAAATTTTACTGTTTTCCCTGTTCGCTGTTCTGGCAGGTGCCGGTTTTTTTTCCTACACACGGCGGTTTACAAATCGGATTCCGCAAGAAGCCATTATCGGAATCATTTACGTTGTAGGAGCCTCTGTAGCACTACTGATCGCAAGCCAATCTGTCCACGGCGCGGAACACCTTCGCAATATCCTGAACGGTTCGATTCTGTGGGTAACTTGGCCCCGGGTCATGATCCTGCTGGGAGTTGTGACTTTGGTCGCCATTCCTCATTGGATTTATCGTGACCGTTTCTGGGAACTTTCGGTCCATTACAGGAAAGACGGTCAGCAAGGCTCCAAACACCTGATATGGGATTTCTTATTTTATCTCTCTCTGGGTCTGGTTATAGTCACTTCTGTAAAAACAGCAGGAATATTCCTGATTTTCGCATTCCTGATAGTACCGGCTGTTGTGGGAGCATTATTTTCAACACGATTTTTATTTCAATTAATCATCGGTAGTTTTGTCAGCGCTATAGTCAGCATGTCGGGTCTTATTTTGTCTTTCAAGCTGGACCTGCCAACCGGTGCCACCCTGGTTTGTTGTTTTGGGCTGGCATTTTTCGTAAGCCTGTTTCTCCGTAAAAATTCACACATTGAGAACAAACCCCATTAAACTGTTATGGTAGTTTTGGTCTCAAATCCTTTATACTGAGTAATCCGTATCCGGAATTCGTTCCCGATCAGCTCCAACATATTTATTTTTCTAATGAGTTTATTAAAAAAATTTCTTTTTGTACTGGTTTGCATTGTCAACATGCAAGTTCCGGCTACCGCTGAACCGATCCCCGTTTTTGTAAGCATCGTTCCACAAAAATATTTTGTCGAGCGTATTGGAGGGGAGTTGGTCAAGGTGGAAGTCATGGTCAACCCCGGTGAGAGCCCCGCGACTTTCAATCCCAATCCTAAAAAAATGAGCCGCCTCTCGCAAGCAAAACTGTATTTCAGCATCGGCGTACCTTTTGAGACGGTCTGGATTGACCGGATTCGCTCCATTCACCCAGACCTGCAATTCGTTCCCCTGCATGATAAAACTGGAAAATTATCAGAGACCGTTCATGGGCATGACTCGCATCATTCCCATGGTACTGGAGACCCGCATATCTGGACCAGTCCCGCCAGGGTCAAGGTCATGGCACAAAAAATCAGGGACACGTTGACCCATCTCAAACCTGATAGGGAAAAATTCTTTGAAGACAATCTTCAGGCATTCACCAGCGACCTGGATTCACTGGACAAAGATATTCGCAGTATCCTTGCCAGAAGCGACAATCGCCGTTTCATGGTTTTTCATCCTGCATGGTCTTATTTTGCCAAAGACTATGGCCTGGAACAGGTTGCCATTGAAGAAGAAGGCAAGGAACCAGGAGCCCGGGCACTGCAAACCATAATTCAAAAGGGCAAAAAACTTGAGATTAAGGTAATATTTGTGCAGAAACAATTCAGTCGTTCCATCGCCGAGAAGATCGCAAAAATGATTGGTGCCACCGTCCGTGAAATGGACCCTCTGGCAGAAGACTACCTGGAAAACATGCGGCGAACGGCTAAAGCCATTTCTGGAGCATTGCAGTGAGTACCGACTCGGTCATCAAAATAAAAAATCTCGATTTCAGCTATGGTGGACCCAAAATACTTGAAAATATTGAAATTGATATTCAACGCAACGAGTTCATTGGAATGGTTGGCCCAAATGGAAGCGGCAAAACCACCCTGCTGAAAATCATCATGGGTGTTTTGACTCCCGACAAGGGCACCGTTAAAATTCTTGGCAATCCTCCATCCCAATCGGTTCAGGAAATCGGCTATATGCCGCAGTTCACGCCGTTTTCGCGGGACTTCCCAATCAGTGTGGAAGAAACCGTTTTGATGGGACGTTTGGGAAAAACTTCCAGCATCGGTTTTTACAATAATGCCGACAAACGCGCGGCCGAAAAAGCCATGAACGATGTTGAAATTCTCGACCTTCGCAAAAGGGTGATCGGCTCTCTCTCTGGCGGACAACTGCAAAGGGTCCTGATTGCCCGCGCCCTCACCTGCGAACCGCAAATCCTGATTCTCGACGAACCCACCGCCAATGTGGACATGAAAGTTGAAAAAGATATCTTTGACCTGCTCAAGCAATTGAATGAAAAAATCACCATCATTGTGGTGACGCACGACATCGGTTTTATTTCGCAATACATTGACCGGGTGGCCTGCATCAACCGCACCCTCATCTGTCATCCCACTTCAGAGCTGACGGGAGAAACGATTGAAAAGATGTACGGTGCCCATATGCATATGGTTCATCACCACCATGAGGATGAAAATCATTAATCATGAGTAGTTTTTTCTCTGCGGTATCTTCCCAGGCGTTTATGCAGAACGCCATCATTGGCGGCATTCTCGCCAGCGTGGCCTGTGGCGTGGTGGGCTCTTATGTCGTGGTAAAACGCATCGGTTATCTGGCAGGCGGCATCGCGCATTCGGTGTTAGGTGGAATGGGGATTGCCTATTACCTCGGTCGCCCCCCCATCGAAGGCGCCCTGGTCGCGGCTCTGGTTTTTGCCGTCGTTCTCGGCTGGGTTAGCCTCAAAATGCAACAACAGGAAGATACCGTCATCGGCGCGCTGTGGGCCGGAGGCATGGCAGTTGGGATATTGTTCATCTCACAAACTCCCGGCTACAATGTCGACCTGATGAGTTTTCTTTTTGGTAATATTTTGATGATTTCCTCCGATGACTTGCTCTGGATCGCCGGGTTGGACCTATTGATTCTGCTCATCGTTTTTCTCTTCTATAAACAATTTCTCGCACTATCGTTCGATGAAGAGTTTGCCCGTCTGCGCGGAATTCCCGTTGAGAGGTTTTACTTACTCTTTCTCACTCTCGTCGCCTTGACCGTCGTGATATTGATCCAAATTGTCGGACTGATTCTGGTGATCGCATTGTTGACGCTTCCGGCGGCGGTCTCCGGCCATTATGTGCGTTCGCTGAACCTTATGATGCTTTTAGCGACCGTGCTTGGTGTGTTTTTCACGACAGGCGGACTGGCCTTGTCTTATCAGCCTGATCTGCCGCCAGGCCCGACCATCATTCTCGTAGCGGGGGCCTTTTACCTGGCATCCCTGATCATCACCCGATTCTGGAAAAGGGTCTGAAATGAGCGATGCCTGTTGCCATTTAGAAGGAGAGCCCTCTTCCCCTCACGGCCCTAAACGCAATATTCTCTGGACTGTTCTTGTTCTCAATCTCATCATGTTTTTTGTGGAGGGGATTTCCGGGTGGCTGGCGCAATCCAATGCCTTGATGGCCGATGCCCTCGATATGTTGGGCGATGCCACGATTTATGGATTTTCCCTGTTCGTGATACAGCTCGCCCCAATTTGGAGGACCCGATCCGGGATTCTCAAAGCAACCATCATGAGCATTTTTGCATTCGGCATATTGGGCTCCGCCATTTACCGGGTTTACTATCATGTCGTTCCAGTGGCTTCAGCGATGGGCATCGTCGGTGGACTGGCTTTGGCCATAAACCTGTTTTGCGCTTACCTGCTGTTGCGATTCAGAGATGACGATGTCAATATGCGTTCGGCCTGGCTCTGTTCCCGCAACGATGTGTTGGCAAACCTTGGAGTATTGGCCGCGGCGGCGGGTGTGGCCTGGACGGGTTCCCACTGGCCCGACCTGGCAGTCGGAGCCGCCATTGCCGGACTCATCCTGCATTCCTCCTTAGGCATTTTCAAAGATGCCGGGGTGGAAATGGAAAACCATCAGAACAATAGGCATGCCGCCAATAAATAATAACTCTCTGGCGAATAAAAGTGGTCTCGGGTCAAACAACCATTGCCTGTTTGCTTCCACGGCGAGTGGTGCTCGGCGCACGGACAACAGACCCGACATTTCTGTGCGCTCAAAACTTCGTGGCGTTGTTTCGAAACGTTTAGCCCGCATATTGCATGAGAGGTTGTAAATCACCCCAGCCCCTCTTTGAAAAAGAGGGGTCCATTGAAACTCCCCCTTCTCCGAAG
>PCTK01000042.1:0-414 GCA_002786505.1 Nitrospinae bacterium CG22_combo_CG10-13_8_21_14_all_47_10
GATATGAACTTTTCCCGCAAGTTGGAAAAGCTTTATACGTTTGCGCATCTTAAGAACGATGAAGATAAAACCAATAGCCTTTATCAGGGAAATTTTGAAAAGGCCATGCGACTGGTCAATGAAGCCGGTACCGCTTCCAGTTTTATCCGGTCGGAAATCATGTCGATCCCTGATGATCAGGTATCTGCATTTTTAGCCGATAAGGAACTGGAATTTTACCGGTTCCATCTGGAACAGGTTTTGCGTTACCGAGCCCACACCCTCTCGGAAAAGGAGGAGGCTCTTTTAGCGGCGTCCAGTGAAATGGGGCGGTGTATGAGGGACGCGTTCGATATGCTGGATAACGCCGACCTGCAGTTGGGAGAAATTGAGGATGAAAACGGTGAAACCGTTTCCCTGACTCACGGGAACTTC
>PCTK01000042.1:434-3057 GCA_002786505.1 Nitrospinae bacterium CG22_combo_CG10-13_8_21_14_all_47_10
TGATCGCAGGGTCAGGCAGGAGGCGTTTAACACCTACTACAAGGCCTATGAATCGCATAAATATACATATTCCACTTTGCTTGCGGGAAGTATAAAAAAGGATTTATTTTACTCAAGGGCAAAAAACTTTCCCAGTTACCGGGCCAAGGCATTGTTTTCTGAAAATATCCCGGCGGAAGTTTATGACAACCTGATCGAATCTGTGCACCAGAATCTCGACCCGCTCTATAAATATTTTTATTTAAGAAAGCGCCTGTTGCAGTTGGATGAACTGCATGTGTACGATTGCAGTGTCCCGCTGGTGAAGGATATGAAATGGCATATGCCCTTTGAACAGGCGGTAGACGAGATTCGGTCCGCCCTCATACCTTTGGGTGATGACTATGTCGAACAACTGACACGCGGATTGACGACAGACCGTTGGACAGACCGCTATGAAAATAAGGGCAAGCGGAGCGGAGCCTATTCATCCGGGTGCTACGATTCGAATCCTTTTATTCTCATGAATTACCGGGAGGACAATATCAACAGTGCCTACACCCTTGCGCACGAAGCGGGGCATTCGATGCACTCATTGTATTCCAGAAAAAATCAGCCGTATTTGTATTCCGACTATACAATCTTCGTGGCTGAGGTGGCTTCCACCTTTAACGAAGCTCTTTTGACGCGTCATTTTCTGGGGCAGGATATTGCGCCGGACATGCGGATTTATCTAATATGCAGGGAGATTGATAATTTCCGCGGCACATTATACCGGCAGACCATGTTTGCTGAATTCGAACACCAGGTTTATAAGGCGATGGAAAGTAATGAGCCTTTAACGCTCGAAACTTTCAAAAAGATTTATTGGGATCTTCTGAAACGTTATTTTGGCTCTGGCGTCGTTCTGGATGATTGCTTGGCACTGGAATGTTTTCGCATCCCGCATTTTTATTTCAGTTTCTATGTTTATAAATACGCCACAGGTATTTCCGCCGCCTATGCTCTGGCCGACCGGGTTCTCTCAGGGGCAGAGGCGGAACTGAACGACTACCTTGGTTTTTTGAAGTCAGGCGGGTCAAAATATCCTATAGACCTGTTAAAATCTGCCGGGGTGGATATGCTTTCACCAGAACCGGTTAAAACGGCTTTGGCAAAATTTTCCACACTGGTGGATGAACTGGAGCGTTTAACTTCCAGGCAATAACAAAATTAATTAACCGTTACCTAAAACTAAAGAGGACGAATAAACTATGAAACTCCACCTCATAATTAAAGGAATAACGTTTTGAAAAAAACAGGAACATTCAGAAAGAATGGGGGCAACCCGCGGAATCCTCAAAACCGCCAGGGAAATGCAACCGGAAAAAATCAAAACCCCAATTCTGGTGGTAGAAAAGGCGGAATTCATCCATGGGTTTCGTCCAGCGCTTCTGCTTCCCAGGCGTTGACTTCTCACCTTACTTCAACCAGCAAAAATAATTCAGGTTCAGGCAATACCCGCAAACCACAAAACGCCAAGAACCCTTACCGGCAAAAACGCAGTAATACGGGTCACTCGAATGGCGCAAGTGGAGGAAAACCATCCTATCAGGACAGGTCGGGTCGAGGGAATGGAAGGCCAGCCCCAACTTCACCCCAGCAATCTGCTGATACTTTGAAGAACCTGCCTGCTTCAGAAAAGCCGTTGACCGGCAATCTGGACGCTTTCAGCCTGTTCTGCGCGTATCATTTAGGAATTGGCCCTAAAAAAGAATACCGGCCCGCCAACCTCAATGAGGTTGCGAGACGTTTTGGTAATGACCCTGCGACTGTTCGGCAGGCACTGAAAGAATGCGATATGGACTCCGCCTCGTTGCTGGATCGGGATTTTGACATGGCCTTGGCGCAGTTGGATATTCAGGTCGCGCCGGAAGGTATTGACCGCCTGGAACTGGCGAAATCCATTTATGAAGATTTCCTGGCCGCTCCCCATGTAAAAAGGGATTGGAAAAAAATCCTAGACGAAGACCGTCAGGAAAACCACAAGGTTTTTGGCGGATAATACAGGAAATTTTTAAAGGGCAGAATCCTGAGAAGGGTTACTCTGTTGCTCGGAAATGACACTGCCCGTAGGAATGCGCCGAAAGTTTAGCCCTTCCCGGATGATTTGGTCCTGCAGTTTTTTGATCCTGCCGTTGGAGCATTTCAAGTCATTCATTAATATCGAGAAAGCAAAAGTTTCCCGGTCGCGGGATTGAAAGTAGCCGGAGAGGGCACTGACAAAATTCAGGGTTCCGGTTTTAACGCGTGCCCGTTCCGAACTTTTCACACCACTCATTCTATTTTTTACATTTCCATCCACCCCCATCACACCCAGTGCGGAAACAAATTCCGGGTAAACCCCCAAGTCGTTTTTGACGTTACGGAGGATATCAATAAACATTTGTGGCGACACCCGGTTCTGACGGGACAGGCCGGAACCATCAAGAACTTTATACTGGTCTTGTCGGTATCCAAGCAGTTCCAAATATTCTTCAAAAGCTTTAAGGCCTTTCAGGGTAGTGCCGGGAGGGCCATACTTCTCAGCCCCGATGGTTTTCAAGATCTGTTCTGCTACAAAATTATTACTGAACTTGTTGAGACCTTGTAGGGCCGTTGTCAG
>PCTK01000042.1:3188-5602 GCA_002786505.1 Nitrospinae bacterium CG22_combo_CG10-13_8_21_14_all_47_10
CGGTAATGTTTAAGAAATACTGGGCGCGGGCCTGGTCCAGGCGAATTCCTCCGGAAACTGTGATTTCGTCAAACCCGTTGCGGTCCAGCCGGTTTACGATCAGCCGGTTGCGCGTGCCTGGTTTATAGGTCCTGGCCTGATTGTTGAGAGTGAGGTATTCGGTGTCTGGTTCAATAACGATCTTCGGTTTACTTCCCGCTTTTGGGCCGGGGCTTACATAAGCCTGGACTGTATTGAAGTTGAAAGACAGTGCCCCTAACGGGGCTTCGTAGGCTTGTGCGCCGGGGTTTTTGATCCAGGTATTGATACGTTTTCTGTCATCAAAAAAAGAATCATCACCAATTACGTTTCCGGTAATTTTGTGCACGGGAAGATTTTTTAATTCGTTGACCAGAAGCCACATTTGCTCGGTGACAAATTTGGGATCCCCATAACCTTTTATATAAAGGTTGCCCCTCAACACCCCATCCTTCAATGTCCCATCCGTATAGAGTCGTGTTGGAAAACGGTAATTCGGGCCGAGAGTTTCCAGGGCAACGGCAGTGGTGAGAATTTTTAAATTTGAGGCGGGGATAAATAATGTTTTTTCACGCAATTCAAAAAGGGCTTCGCCACGATCCAGTGAATAAATTTTAATACCAAAGTTGTTTTTTCTCAGGCAGGAACTGGAAAGGATTTTTTTGATTTTTTTATGAAACAGGGAGATACCCTTTTCCTGAGTTTCGGCATGTGCGGGGAGAGGGGCCGCTAAACAAAAGCAGAGTGCATGCAGGGCAATAAACTTTATGGCTTTAAGGTTCATGCTTTTCATTGAAGGAAATTCTACTCTGTTGAAAATAATTTTACAATTGACAAATCCCGGCGCTTTAGAGAACCTGTTTCGAGTTGGCATTGATAACAAAACTTTCAAGTGAGATTGTGATAGATTTTTCGCATATCAAGTACGGAGTTTTGGTTGCTATGACGGCAATCTTGTTTGGGGGATTGCTGGGGCTGTCCTTTGGTTGTTGCGAAGACACCCTCAAAGATACCTTGAAGGCCGGTGCCGGGAAAGCATTGACCGAAGTTCATAAGGGCGATCAGGCCAAAGCCGACCAGGTAATCAATAAATCGTGGGTCTATCTGAAGCGTGCCCATCTTCACTCGCAGACCATGGGTGTTATCAGTATCGCCTTTTCGTTGCTGGTGGCCTGGTTGAGTTTTCCCGCGCGTGCGCAACTGGGGGTTTCCCTGCTCAGTGGGCTGGGCAGTTTGGGGTATGGGATGTTCTGGATGGTGGCCGGGTTCCTGGCTCCGGGAATGGGGTCCACCGGGGCGGCGAAAGAATCGGTTGCCCTGATCGCTCAGGCCTCGGGAGGCGCTTTTTTTGTGGCAGGGGTCACACTATTTGGACTCATCGCTTATAAAATGTTTGTTAAACCTGCAATGGAATAAGTTCCCGCTACAGTTGGAAAAAACAATAACCATTTTAATTACATAAATATTATTCATGGCATACGATTTGGTAGGGATAGGAAACGCGCTGGTTGATATTGAAGTTCAGGTTGACGATTCTTTTATAGAAGAATTGTCAGTGACCAAAGGCGGGATGACTCTTTCTTCCGCGCTTGAGCAGGAAAAGGTTTTAAATGCCCTGCAGTCAAAACCGCGCAAACTTTCGTCGGGAGGTTCTGCCGCCAACACCATTCATGGAGCCAGCGTTCTGGGTGCCAGTTCCTATTATCTGGGAAGGGTGGCTAACGATGCGAATGGGAAGCATTACACGGAAGACATGCGGGCCTGCAAGGTTGGGTTCAGCGGTCCCGGTTCCGATGAAGAAGGCACTGGCACCTGTGTAATTCTCATCACTCCGGATGCCGAACGCACAATGCTGACGAACCTGGGTGTCTCTTCCCTGCTTCATCCTGAAAATGTGGATGAAACCATTGTCCAGAATGCCAAGGTCGTTTATGTGGAAGGCTATTTGTGGACCGGGGATGAAACCCGTGAAGCGGGGCTCCATTTGGCGAGGACGGCTAAAAAACAGGGTATTCCGGTTGCATTCACTTTGAGCGATGCATTTGTGGTCAATACTTTCAGGGACAGCCTGCTGGATTTTATCCAATGGAATGTTGATATCCTGTTTTGTAATAAAGTGGAAGCCCTGGCCATGACTGGCGAAACCAATTCGAGAAAAGCATTTGATAAACTTTTGGCGTTGGTGGATACCCTGTTCCTGACCCTGGGTTCCAAGGGGTCGCTGGCCGGGAAAAGCGGTCACGAGCCAATACAGGTTGGTACCTTTCCCATTGATGCCGTGGACACTACTGGAGCCGGAGACCTGTATGCCGCCGGAGCCCTGTTTGGCCTGATCAATGACAGATCATTGACCGAATCGGCTATCCTCGGCTCCTATTGCGCGGCGCAAGTGGTTT
>PCTK01000042.1:5691-6352 GCA_002786505.1 Nitrospinae bacterium CG22_combo_CG10-13_8_21_14_all_47_10
GCTTGATGCAAGCCCGCTTTTATTTGATCCCTGCTATCAAAATTATACTTTCTGCCGAAGGTTTGTTAAACTCTTGTTAACCAAACCTAGAGGTTAACCAGAGGAAGGAGGAACCCATGAAACTGTCACGTGTTTTCCTGTTGGCGTTTTATATCCTTGTGGCCGGTTGTGGTACGGTCGGAAAAGATTTTGACAGCTCGAAAGTTCAGAAAATTCAAAAAAATGTGACGACCCAGTTGGAAATTCTTGACTGGTTTGGGGTGCCCTTCAAGGAAGGGACCGAGAACAACCACACTATGTGGACCTATCAACGCGATACCTGGCAGGCGATTGGTGAAGGGCAGTCAAAGGGACTGGTCATTTTATTTGACGATAAAAATATCGTTAAAGCCTATAGGTACGAATCAAACTACTGAAATCTGCCGCGCACATGGAGGTTGGCCTCTCCATATTGACCAGAGCCAGTTCCCGCTTAAATGAATAAACGAAAAATCTCTCTCATCGTCTACGATTTTGACGGCACTCTGGTTGATACCCTTTTCGATATTTCCTCTGCCGTCAACCTTGCCTTGCGCGAAATGGGCTTGAGAACCCTGGGTCGGAAAATCATTTGCAAATATGTCGGCAAGGGGGTTGAAAGGTTGATGGCGCAGTCGATAGA
>PCTK01000042.1:6399-20516 GCA_002786505.1 Nitrospinae bacterium CG22_combo_CG10-13_8_21_14_all_47_10
AGTATTACTCGGAAAACCTGATGAACCATACCCGGTTTTATCCTTCCGGGCGCGAGATACTCAATCACTTCCGCGACAAAAAGCAGGCTATCTGTTCCAACAAGCCTGAAGAGTTTGTGCGGCGCATTCTGGAGTCCTTGCAAAGCCTGGATTGTTTCGATGCCATCCTTGGCGGCGACAGCGTAAAATCAAAAAAACCGGACCCCGAAGGACTACTGCATTTGCTGGAGTTGTTCAAGTGTCCCCCGGAGAGGGCGGTGCTGGTTGGCGATAGCCCTGTTGATATTGAGACAGGTAAGCGTGCCGGGGTTTACACCTGCGTGGTCACCTATGGCTTTGGCGACCCGAAAGAGATTTCCCTGGCCGGGCCTGACTGTTCCATTGATCACCTCTCGCAACTCAAGGCGTTATTCCATTAACCTGTCTTATTGAATGCCGAAAGGCCTATCTTTGATCGTGTTCGATCCTGTTGACTTTGTGAGGGGTTGTTCCTACAATGCCACTTTTTCATGGAATCCAAAGCTATTAAAAACATTTATCTTATAGCAATCTGCGGTACCGGCATGGCGGCTCTGGCGGGATTATTAAAAGGCGCCGGACATCGGGTCTCAGGGTCTGATGCCAATATCTACCCGCCCATGAGCACGCTTCTGGAAAACGCGGGAATTCCTGTTCTGCCCGGTTACCGGAAAGAAAATATCACGGCGGATATTGATCTGGTCATTGTCGGCAACGCCGTATCCAAAACCAACGAAGAAGTTCAGGCCGTTCTGGAAGCCGGGCTGGACTACACGTCTTTTCCCGAAGCCATTTCGCGTTTTTTTCTGGACGGTCGCAAATCTCTGGTGGTGACCGGGACGCATGGCAAAACCACCACCACATCCCTTTTAAGTTGGGTGTTGCAAGCCTCCGGGAGGAAACCCGGTTTCATGGTGGGTGGCTGGTTGAAAAATTTCGACAGCAACCATCAGGTGCCTGAAGGGGATTATTTTGTAACGGAAGGTGATGAATATGACAGCGCCTTCTTCGACAAGGGACCCAAGTTTTTGCATTATCGTCCTACTGCCTCGATTCTGACAGGTATTGAGTTTGACCACGCTGATATTTTTGACGATCTGGACCAGATTAAAGACGCTTTTCGCAAGTATGTGAGGCTGATTCGGCCCGAAGGGGTTATACTGGTTAAGCACGCCGACGCAAATATTCAGGATGTATTGGGAGAGGCCGTTTGCAAGGTCGAGACCTATGGTTTTCTTGATGGGGCAGATTGGTTGATCGGGAATTACCGGTTTGAAGCCGGGTACGTGTATTTTTCCCTTTCCTGCCAGGGTGAAAAAAAGGCGGATTTTCAGTTGGCGATGATTGGCCGACATAATGTGGAAAATGCGGCGGCGGTAGCGGCTCTTTGTCTGCGGTTGGGGTTGACCGTTGATGAAATAAACTCTGCCTTTAAAACCTTTCAGGGTATTAAAAGGCGGCAAGAGGTGGTTGGGGTTAAAAACGGGATAACGGTGCTGGACGATTTCGCCCATCACCCTACCGCTATCCGCTTGACTTTAGAAGCGGTGAAGGAGGCTTATCCGGGGCAAAGATTGTGGGCGGTGTTTGAACCCCGGTCAGCGACCTCAAGGCGAAAGGTGTTTGAGCAGGACTTCCCCGATAGTTTCCTCGCGGCAGACCGGGTGATTATTGCCGGTTTGTTTGCCCCTGAAAAAATCAGCGAGGAAGAAAGGTTGGACCCGGAAAGGGTCGTGGCTTGCTTGCGGGAAAAGGGACGCTCTGCCTACTTCATTCCGGAAGTGGATGATATTGTCACCTTTATGGGCCAAAATGCTGAAAGCGGCGATGTGGTTCTGGTCATGTCATCCGGCGGGTTCGGTGGCATCCACCAAAAGATTCTGGATCAATGATGGGTATGGATAAAATTTATCACGGACAAATAAAACTGGGATTGATCCAGAGAGGGCTCACGGTTCCACCTATATTGCAGGGGCTTTCTGAGGTTTCGAGTGGGCTCTGTTCCGGACAACCGGGCGAGGAAATCACTCTGGCTTTGGCGGAGGACTTTATTGTTAAAGCCAACTTGAATCCGCCAGGGCAGGACGGGCCAAAGCTGGTCAGCCATGGAGACCGGTTGCGGCTTCATATGAGAGAAGGAGAGATTGATGTCGGCATCATCACGATTCCAGAATTTCTCAAAAAACAGTTGCGGCAACGTACCCCGGTTTCTGAAAATATCTGTCTTGATGGTTACTGCCTGAATATTTTTCTCCGCGCCATTGGTCGGGGAAAAAAGCTGAGTATGCCGATGGAAGCCATTCTTTCTGTCATCCAGTCGGCTTTCGAAGAAGGGGCGGCCGATCTCGTGCAACTGAATATGGATTTTTGCGAAGAGGCCAACCGGGGGTTTGATCGTCTGGCGCCTCTGGTGGAGGCGATCAAAAAACGCTTTAACACCTTTGTTGCCCTTAAAGGTTTCCCGCCTTCGGACCCAGGTGTGATTGACCTCATGTACGCGTCGGGGTTCGATATTATTGATTTTCCGTTAGGCGGTTTTTCCGGAACGATCAAGTCCAAAAAAAAAATGACCGCCCAACAGGTCCATTCTGCTCTGGAATACTCTGCGGGAGTTTTTCCGCCCGGAACTGTTTGGACTGACCTGGCCTTGGGACCGGAGCCCCTTTCGCGTTGTAAGGAAGGCATTGACCGACTGGTAGACTCGAAAATCATTCCCTTGATCTATTTGCAACGCAACAGTAGTGAAAGGCCGGATGGTTTTCGTGACCTGGCGGAACTGGCGGAGCATATGGATAAGGCGATCCAACGCAACCGCCTGCCATTAAAATGGCTGTATCCGACATGCCGTTTTTTGAGTCCGCTCGACACTCGATTTTTTACCGAAGACCCGCTTCAAGCCCGGCTTGCTGTGACACCCGTTTACCGGTCGGGGCTTGGCAGAAAAACTTCCGCGGGGTTCGCGGCACTGCGGCGCAAACTACGCATTCGCAACGTCAGCGACTCGTTCGAATCAGCAGGTCTATAATTTATTTGTTATGGAAGTAAGGTTGGCCGGAGTCAAGCTACCAAACCTTATTGGCATTACTCTTTTATGAGTCTGACGACATGAGCGCTCAAGTAAAAATTTCCAGTAAAAGAATTGTTCCCGAAGTGCCTTTGAAAGGCCTTGAGACATTATGGTTGCAAGTGGGGGGCACGCTCTGCAACCTTGAATGCACACATTGTTTTATCAGTTGTGGGCCGAAGAACGATACTATCCCCATGATGACCCTGGCCCAGGTTAGAGAGAGGCTGGAAGAGTCTGCAACCCTGGGGGTGAAAGACTATTACATCACTGGCGGTGAAGTGTTTATCAATCCTGAGATTTTTGAAATTCTTAATTTAATCCTGCGTTACGGTCCGCTGGATGTTCTGACCAATGGAACGCAGATCACCGCTGAGAAGGCCCGGCGGTTGCAAGAGATCCAGAAGGCCTCCCGCCACCCTTTGCGTTTTCGGGTGAGTATGGAAAGTTTTGAAGAATCGGCCAACGATGCCATACGCGGAAAAAGCGCGTACAAAAAAGCCGTCACCGGAATTGGGCACCTTGCCGAGGCGGGGTTTTCGCCGATACTCACCATTACGCGTTCATGGGAAGAGGAACTGGATGGCGAAATGGAATTGCAGTTCATCGAGTTTCTCCGTGCTAATCGGGTTCCTCAACCGCAAATCAAAATACTACCTGGTTTCATGCTGGGAAAACTGGCTGAAAATGAGCGTCCTTATACTGATGAAGAGCGTGTGACCGAAGCATGCTTCGAAAATTTTGACATCACCCAACTCCAATGCGCAACCTCGCGCATGGCGACGGGAGAAGGTGTTTACGTCTGCCCGATTCTTGTTGATAATCCGATGGCCCGTATGGGAAATACTATCGAAGAAACTTTACGGCCCTTTCCCTTGTCGCATCCTGCCTGTTATACCTGCCGTGTTACGGGAATGACCTGCAAGTCGTCCACTTGAGAAATCCGAGTTTTGTGTTGAGCCGGTTCCGAAAGGCTGGTAGCATGAACTCATCAATCCTTTTTAATAAAAGCTCTGGCTTCAAAAATTCACAATGGCTTTAATGCATTCCACCATGGTTCCGTTGGGAACTCCTGCTGTAAATTTTCAACTTCCCGGAGTGGACGGGAAAAAATATTCTCTGGATAGTTTTTCAGATAAGAATGTCCTTGTGGTCATTTTCATGTGCAACCATTGCCCTTATGTCAAGGCGGTGTTGCAAAGGCTGATTGATTTGCAGGCAGAGACCGGGACTCAAGGAGTCCAGTTTGTGGGCTTCAATTCCAATGATGTAGAACGCTACCCCGATGATTCTTTTGAAAATATGCGGAAGATCGCCAAAGAAAAGGGTATAAATTTCCCCTATTTGTTTGATGCTTCACAAAAGACGGCCCGTGCCTATAACGCAGTGTGTACGCCTGATATTTATGTTTATGGCCCGGAGCGGAAACTTTTGTACCGGGGAAGAATTGATGATAACTGGGAGAATGAAGAAAAAGTGACGCGACGGGATTTGAAAGAGGCTCTGGACTGTATTGTGGCCGGAAAAGAAGTACCCTCAGACCAGATTCCCGCAATGGGTTGTTCCATAAAATGGAAGGAAAACTAAGGTAAAACATGGAAACGATTAAAAAGTGGTTGCTCATTCTGGCGGCAGTTGTTTTTGCCGGTTCCTTATTTGCCGACAAGGTTCTTTCTTTTTATATAGATTGGCTGTGGTTTGAAAGTCATGGAATCACCTCTGTTTTGTGGACGATTTTGGTTTCTCAGTTCGGGTTTGGCTTACTGATCAGTGTTTTGTTTTTTTTGATCACATTTGGATTTTTAAATCATGTGTACAAGAAAACCTCCCACCTGCCGGTTCTCTTGTCGGACCAAGTCCGGCGGGATGTGCCATTGCTGGATATCCTGGCCAGCAATTTAAAAGTGTTGATACTGTCAGCTCCTTTGGTTTTAGCGGTCATGACCGGCCTGGTGATGGCCCAGCAATGGGAAATTCCTCTGCAATACTTAAACGCTTCCCCGTATGGAGAGGTTGACCCCATTTATGGCAAAGATATCTCCTTTTACTTTTTTACCCTGCCTTTCTGGTTGCTGGTGAAGTCCTTGTTGTGGGAAACGATGATTGTGCTTTCTCTCGGCGTAGGGATTATCTATTTTTTCAAGCGTTTTATTTATGTCGGGCCGACCGGGGTGGTCCTTCTTCCTGATGCGCGACGCACCCTTTCCGGGCTTGCGGGTTTGTTTTTCCTTTTGTTTGCCAGCGAGTTTTATCTTCAGCGTTATGAATTGCTGACTGAGGGGGGCAGTTTGATTGCTGGAATCGGATTTTCCGATGACAATGGAAAAATTCCCGTTCTTTATATTCTGGTTTTTACTTCCCTGATTTCTGCCCTGTTTTCATTTATGGGGCTTATTCGGCCCGGTATGAAAAAGATTATGCTTTCAGGTGTGGGATTGGCACTGGTTTTCTTTGTTGCCAATTTTTATCCGAAGATTTTACAGAGATTTGTAGTGGTTCCGAATGAATTGGTCAAGGAAGCCCCTTATATTGAACACACTATTGCAGGCGCCTTAACGGCGTATGGGCTCAGCCAGACCGAGACGCATGAGCTTTCCGGTTCTGCGGCCCTAACCGCTGACAGCATCAGGAAAAACGCCACCACCATCGAAAATATCCGGCTCTGGGATCAGGAGCCACTTCTGGATACTCTGGGGCAGATTCAGGAAATCAGGACCTATTATCAGTTCCAGTCTGTAGACAATGACCGGTACCGCATTAACGGGGATTATCGCCAGACTTTGTTGTCGCCGCGGGAACTGCTTTCCTCCAACCTGCCCAATCGAACATGGATTAACGAACACCTGACTTTCACGCATGGCTACGGAGTTGCGCTGAGTCCTGTTAACCAGGTTACTCCGGAAGGATTGCCGGTGCTACTCATTAAGGATATTCCTCCGCAGTCCAGCATAGATTTGGTGGTGAGTCGCCCCGAAATTTATTTTGGTGAGTTGGCTAACGATCATGTTTTTGTCAACACCGGGACCAAAGAATTTGATTACCCGGAAGGCGAGAAAAATGTATACAAGAACTATGAAGGAAAGGGTGGGTTTTTAGTGGGCTCATTTTTTCGCAAGCTTGTTCTGGCGGCCCGCTTCAAAGCCCTTAAAATCCTTTTTTCCGAGGATATTAATGCTGACAGCCGGGTTCTGATGTACCGCAATATCACCGACCGGGTGCAGAAAGTAGTGCCATTCCTCAGGCTGGACAGTGATCCCTATCTGGTAATCTCAGAAGGCCGCCTGATTTGGCTCTATGATGCGTATACGGTGAGCGACCATTTTCCCTATTCCCCCAAAATCCCCCGGTTCGGCAATTATGTGCGCAACTCTGTAAAAATTTCCATTGATGCCTATGATGGCTCAATGAATTTTTATGTCGCCGATAAGGCCGACCCGGTTATCCAGACCTACCGCAATATTTTCCCCGACCTGTTTCAAAACCTGAGTCAGATGCCGGAAGATTTGCGCAGTCACATCCGGTATCCTTCCGACCTGTTCAGGATCCAGACACATATTTACGCCACCTATCATATGAAACGGCCGCAGGTTTTCTATAACAAGGAAGACCAGTGGGAAATACCAGAAATAGATGGCAATATCATGAAGCCTTATTACACCATCATGAAATTGCCGGGCGAGGATAAAGAGGAATACATTCTCATGCTTCCTTATACGCCGAGAGGGAAGAGCAACCTGTCAGCCTGGATGGTGGCACGAAGTGATGGGGAACAGTATGGCAAGCTGGACGTCTATACCTTTCCCAAACAGAAGCTGATATTTGGTCCCAGCCAGATCGTGGCCCGGATCAATCAGGACGCGGAAATTTCCCGGCAAATTTCGTTGTGGGACCAACGCGGGTCGAGTGTTATTCAGGGAACTCTTCTGGTCATTCCCATTGAAGAGTCTTTGGTTTATGTGCGGCCTTTGTATTTGAAAGCCGATGCTGGAAAGATTCCTGAACTAAAGCGTGTTATCGTTGGTTATGAAGACACCATCGCCATGGAACGTACTTTGGACTCAGCGTTGGAGAAAATATTCACCGGCTTTGCCCGTGAACCTCGTAAGGTTATTGGTCAACCGGTGGCTGGAGTCTCCTCCTCTTCTACGTCTCAAGCCGCCAGGGATCAGAAGCTGGTTTTGAGCAAGAGCGATTATGACAATATTCGCAACACGTACCGTCGCATTGTGGAAGCGCAGGGAAACCTGGACCAGTCTCTGGCGCAATATCGAAAAGACCTTGCGGGGTTGGGCGAACTTCTGGAAGAAGCCCAGGTGCTTCCACCGGTTAAAGCAGTTCCCGCGCCTTAAACACCGCCAGGTTTACTGAGAGAGGTTCGTTAGCGAATAACCCCAGTTGGCTGGCGGCCAGTTTTTTGTCGATGATCGGGACGGGATAATTTCCATCGAAGCAGGCGGAGCAGAACTTTTTCTTACCATTTTCCAGCACCTGTTGCATTTTTTCCAGGCTGAGATAGGCCAGGGAGTCCGCCGCCAGATATTTGCATGTCTCTTCGAGACTGTACTTATGACCGACCAGCTCTTCTGTGTTGGGCGTGTCGATGCCGTAATAGCAGGAATGCAGGATGGGTGGAGACGAAATGCGAAGATGCACTTCCTTGGCCCCCGCATCCCGGAGCATTTTTACGATCTTGCGGCTGGTAGTGCCGCGGACTATGGAATCATCGATGATCGCAATGCGTTTGCCGGCGATCATTGTCTTTACCGGATTCAGTTTCAGTTTTACGCCAAAATGTCGAATCTGGGATTGTGGTTCAATGAATGTCCTGCCGACATAATGATTGCGAATGAGACCCATTTCAAAAGGAATTCCGCTCTCTTCGGCGAAACCCATTGCCGACACAACCCCCGAGTCGGGAACAGGCACAACGATATCGACATCAGCGGGGCTTTCCTGTGCCATGGCTCGACCCATGTTCTTGCGAACGCTATATACATGGTCCCCAAAGATATAGCTGTCGGGTCGCGCAAAATAAATATGCTCAAATACACAATGTTTCGGGTCGGCTTTTTTAAACGGGAAAAATGATTGCAGTCCTTGTTCGTTGATCAGGATCAACTCGCCGGGCTCGACCTCGCGTATGAATTCGGCTTCGATTAGATCCATAACACAGGTTTCTGAGGCTACGATGTAGCCGCCATCGAGCTTGCCGAGACAAAGAGGGCGAAATCCGTGTGGGTCACGGGCGGCCACCAACTCGGTCTCTGTCATCAGGACTAGGGAATAGGCGCCGCTGACCTGGCTTAAGGCATCGGCGGCCCGGTCCACGAAAGTATCGGCTTTCGACTGGGCCATTAAATGCACGATGACTTCGCTGTCGTTGGTGGACATGAATATTGCCCCTTTATCCCCCAACTCTTTACGAATGGTTTGAGCGTTGACGAGGTTGCCGTTATGGGCGAGGGCCAGTGACCCGGCAGAATAATTAATCATGCAGGGTTGGGCGTTGACCAACTCGCTTTTTCCCGCTGTGGAATAGCGGTTATGACCGATGGCCAAAGGACCCGGTAGTTGCAGGATGCGCTCGGGGTTGAAGATGTCGGCGACCAGCCCCATTCCTAATTCAATATGCAGTCTGGAATGGTTGCTGGCGACAATGCCCGCGCTTTCCTGCCCCCGGTGTTGCAGGGCGTAGAGCCCGAGATAAACCAGATTGGCGGCCTCAGGATGGCCATATACTCCTACGACCCCGCATTCTTCATGTAGTTTGTCCAGCATAGTTCCCCAGTGAAGTTTTCCAGATTTCTTTTAAAACTTCTATTTCCTGTTTAACAACTTCTTTCCCATTAACGGTTATCGTGAAATGAGAGCCCCCGACTTTGCCAATCAGGGAAAAATCGACCGGGAATGCCATTGCCAGGTCTTCAATTTCGTTAATTCGTTCTTCAGGGAAAGAAATAACAATCCGCGATTGGGTTTCCCCGAATAGCAAGGTGTCGTTTCTTAATGTGGAATCCAGAGTGAGCGTGGCACCCAAAGTCTGACATCCCGGTGAGAAGCAAGATTCTGCCACCGCGATCGCCAGCCCTCCTTCAGAGCAATCATGAGCCGAAGAAATGAGGCCTTCTTGAATCAGTTTCCGGCAAAAATCTTGCACCTGTTTTTCGTGCTTTCGATCCAGAACGGGAGGTTTTCCCTCGCTACGATCAAACATGACTTTCAGGTATTCGGTCCCCCCCAGCTCCTCCATGGTAAAGCCGATGAGAGCGATTCGATCTCCTGATTTTTTAAACCCCTGGGTCATGACCTTCCGCTGATCCTCAATCAGGCCGACCACAGCCACAGTGGGGGTTGGGTAAATTGCGACTCCTTTAGTTTCATTATAAAGGCTGACGTTACCACTGACTACCGGAATATCAAAAAACCTGCAGGCATCCCCCATACCTTCCACGGCTTGTTGAAATTGCCACATGATTTCGGGTTTTTCCGGGTTGCCAAAATTCAGGCAATTGGTCAGGCCTATGGGTTTGGCCCCGGAACACACCACATTGCGGCAGGCTTCAGCAACAGCGATGGCGGCACCTTCATAGGGGTCGAGATAGCAGTAGCGGCTATTGCAATCTACCGAAATGGCTATCGCTTTATTTGTATCCTTGATGCGCAGGACGGCCGCGTCTGAGCCGGGCAAAACCAGCGTGTTCAGGCGCACCATGTGGTCATATTGCTCGTAGACCCATTCCTTGCTGGCGATATTGGGGCAGGCCAGAAGTTTTTTCAAAGCCCTGTCTCCGCGTGTAAAGTCGGGAAACTCGGTCAGGCTTATATGCACCACCTCATCGAGGTATCCGGGGCGTTCTGCGGGTCGCTTCAGGTCCAGCGCACCATCGACAACGGGAATGATCGGCAGGTTAACCACTTCCTGGCCTTCAAACTGGATGCGCACGCAGGGTTCCTCGATCACTTCGCCGATGATGGCCGCGTCCAGTCCCCATTTATCAAGAATGGCAAGAGCTTCATCTTCATGACCCGGTTTGACCACGAACAACATGCGCTCCTGCGACTCGGAAAGTAAAATTTCGTAAGGGATCATGCCTTCTTCCCTCAAAGGAACCTTGGACAGATCCATGAACACTCCGGTTTCGGCCCGGTGTGCCATTTCAAATGAAGATGAAGTGAGTCCTGCGGCTCCCATATCCTGTACTCCGACCACCCAGTCGCACCCAAACAATTCCAGACAGGCTTCGATCAGCAGTTTTTCGGTGAAGGGGTCGCCAACCTGCACGGTGGGCCGTTTTTCTTCCGTGGTTTCATCAAACTCGGAGGAAGCCAGGAGGCTGGCCCCATGAATCCCATCGCGCCCGGTTTTGGAGCCGACATAAAGAATCTGGTTGCCCACTCCTCCGGCACCGGCGAGGAAGATTCGATCCGCTTTGACCAACCCCAGGCAGAATGCGTTGACCAGAATATTGCCGTTGTAGCAGGCGTCAAAGTAAATTTCCCCGCCAACCGTGGGAACTCCGGTACAGTTTCCGTAACTGGAGATGCCATCGACCACGCCATGAAGTAGAAACCGGGTACGGGGTTCATCCAGTTCGCCGAATCGTAAGGAGTTCAATAAAGCGATCGGTCGTGCTCCCATGGTGAAAATATCTCGCATTATTCCACCAACACCGGTTGCCGCACCCTGACGAGGTTCGATAAAGGAGGGGTGGTTGTGGCTTTCAATTTTGAAGGCGACAGCCAGGCCATCGCCAATATCTATGACACCCGCGTTTTCTCCGGGGCCTTGCAAAACATTGGGGCCTTCGACCGGGAGTTTTCTCAAATAAGGCCGGGAACTTTTATAACTGCAGTGCTCACTCCACATGACGGAAAAAATGCCCAACTCCGTCAGGTTCGGGGGGCGACCTATCAGGTCAAGGATGCGCCGGAACTCTTCCACAGTCAAACCGTGTTCCTTCACAATCTGCGGGGTGATCTCGGGGCCGGGTCGGTTTTTTTCAGGTTTGTCCACAGTATTAGAAATTTGAAATAAGGGATTGAAAAATAATTTGGCCGTCTGTACCAGCTAACTGCGGGTCGGCACAACGCTCGGGATGCGGCATCATGCCCATCACGTTTTTTTGCTCATTGGTTAACCCGGCCACAGAACCCACAGAACCGTTGGGATTGGACTCAGCGGAAATATTCCCTTCTGTATCGCAATACCGGAAAAGGATCTGTCCTTTTTCCTCAAGCTCGTTCAAGGAGAAGGGGTCGATGTAGTAACTCCCTTGATGATGCGCGATCGGAATTTCCAGAACCCGATTTTCTCCACAAAGCCGGGTGAAAGGGGTGTCGAGGTTTTCAACACGGACAGACACATTTTTGCAGATGAATTTCCGCGACTGGTTCTGGATCAACGCTCCGGGAAGCAGGTTGGATTCCAAAAGAACCTGGAATCCGTTGCAGATACCAAGCACCTTGCCTCCGGCTTTGGCAAAGCCGATGATGGAATTCATAATAGGAGAAAAACGGGCAATCGCTCCGGCCCGCAGGTAATCCCCATAAGAAAAGCCGCCTGGCAGAACTATCAAATCGAAGGACTCCAGATTGGCCTCTTCTTTATGCCACAGCCAGTGGGTCTCCTGATTCAGAATGTGCTTGAGGATATGATAACAATCGTGGTCACAATTGGACCCCGGAAATACAACAATGCCACACTTCATTTTATGCCGGTTCGATTCGTTTTGGAGTGTTATTCAGTAGGTACAAGGGTAAAACGGAAGGATTCAATCACCGTATTCGCCAGGAGTCGTTCGCACATTTCCCGGACGCGTATCTCGGCTTCCTCCTCCGATGCAGAATCAAGTTTGATTTCAAGATATTTTCCGATATTCACATCCAGAACTTCATCATATCCTAAATCGTTCAGCGCGTGGTGAACAGTTTTTCCCTGTGGATCGAGAACACCTTCCTTGAATGTTACATGTATTTGAGCAAGCATTTTTCCAACCTTAACACAGAAGTTTATTCAGTTCAGCAGGCTTTGTAACAGGAAACCGCCGAAAGCTAAAGACCAATTTTTGACCGACCTGAAATATTATGATAAACAAGGAGTTACGAAGTCCTTTCTCAAGCATTTTCTTGCCAGAGTTTTTATTCCAAATGAGTAAGCCTAAAATCCATTTGACGCTTTTCCTTTTTTTCTTTTCCATCTATGCCCTGACCGGGCAGGGGTCCATCCAGTCGGCAGATGGGAAAATCATGTTCCTTCTTACCCAGGCCATGGTGGAAAACCAAAGCGTGAGTTTTTCCGAAATGGTTACCCTGGAAGATAATGAGGGCTCGAAATTTTCTAAATATGGGTTAGGCATGAGCATTCTGGCTATTCCTTTTTACCTATTGGGCAAGGCTTTATCCATTTTGTTAGGCATTGAGGCCTCTTTGGCAACGCAGTTTGCTGTCAGCATGATCAATGCCTTTCTTACGGCGCTCAGTTGCCTGATGGTTTATCGATTTGCAAGGGAGCGGTTCGATTTTAGTCCAGGAACCGGTTTGTTTTTAGCCGCCGGGTTTGGGTTATCCACCATTGCCTGGTATTACTCTGAAGATTTCATGAGCGAACCGGTCACCACATTGTTGCTACTGTCAGCGGTGTATTTTGTGACGGGCCAAGACCCCTTGACGCGGAAACGGGATTTGCTCTGGGCGGGGACGTTCCTGGCATTAGCGATTTTTTGCAGACTGCCGGTATTGGTGGCGGTGCCGGGATTCATTATTTACCAATGGATGGTGTGGGCCGAATCGGAAGAGAAAAGTGTGAATGCCCTGGTCATGGACTTGGTCCGTTCCGCGATTCCTGTTATCGCCGTCCTGATTCTTATCATGGCCTATAATTATGTCCGTTTTGCGGACCCCCTGGAAACCGGATATGAAAAGTTTTCCGGCCGGTTTATGGTTGGTTTATTCGGCCTTCTTTTTTCTCCCGGGAAATCGCTGTTTTTGTTCAATCCTTTAACCATTTTTGGGTGCCTGTCTTTCACGCTTTGTTTTCAAAAACAAAGAAAAATAACTTTGCTTTTTGGTTGGATCGTTGTTTCGCACCTGCTATTGTTTTCCTTCTGGGGGAGTTGGCAGGGGGGCATGAGTTGGGGGCCAAGGTTGATGCTGGGGGTCTTGCCCTATTTAATTTTGCCCATTGGCTTTCTTTTGCGGGAGTATAAACAAGCTGTTAAAATTCCCGTCCTGGTGGTGATGGCAATGGGAATATTAATCCAGTTGCCTTCAGTAACGGTCAATATTGCCCGCTACTACTATGAAATGAACCGGGACTTTGGAAGTTCAGGTCACGATCAGATTTTATTCTCCCCGAAGTATTCCCAGTTGATCGGTCAGTTCAGGCAGGTTGCGGTGGTTTTTGAAAATCTGGATGATGATTTTCAAATGGCGCAAATGGTTTCACTGGCAAAAAAGGGCGAGCGGTTCCTGGGGGCGGATATCGAGGTGGTTCTGGAAAATGGGTTGGCGGTCAATGCGCCTAATTTTTGGTGGTATTACATGCGTTTGTTTGGGTACCCTTTTTATTTCTGGTTGCTTCCTCCTGTTGCACTGGTCGGAGTCATAGCGGTCAGCGGCTACAAGTTGTACCGGGAAACCGGTGATCTTTAAACGCGAAATATTCTTTCGGAAGAACTATGGAAAATAAATGGAATGACTCATCTGCCAAAGCGGCTATTGAAAAGTATAACGATGTCTCAGAAGATATTGCCCTTCGCATTTACACGTCTCGATTGATCGGCGCGGACCCCTCGCTGGTTCTCCATGGTGGAGGCAACACCTCGGTCAAGTCGCGCACCCGCAACAAGGTGAACGAAGAGGTGGATGTACTTTATGTCAAAGGCAGTGGCTGGGATCTGGATACGCTGGAGCCGCCGGGCCTTCCCGGAGTTTTGCTCGATCATTTACAGAAATTGAGAAGCCTGGACCGGTTGAGTGATGAGGACATGGTCAATGAGCAGAGAACGCACCTGTTGGACGCGTCTTTCCCCAATCC
>PCTK01000042.1:20546-20796 GCA_002786505.1 Nitrospinae bacterium CG22_combo_CG10-13_8_21_14_all_47_10
ACCCCATAAATTTATTGATCACTCGCACGCAGATGCCAGTTTGATCATCGCCAATCAGCCGACTGCGGAGAAAATCTGCAAGGAAATTTTTGGAGACAGAATAGGGATTGTCCCATACATCATGCCGGGTTTTGCGCTCGCCAAAGCCGCCGCCGAGGCATATGAAAAGAATCCTGATGTGGAGGGGCTCCTGCTCATCAACCACGGGTTGTTCACCTTTGGCAATACCGCGAAAGAAAGTTATGACCGG
>PCTK01000042.1:20826-21744 GCA_002786505.1 Nitrospinae bacterium CG22_combo_CG10-13_8_21_14_all_47_10
TATATCCAAAAAAAGACGCTAAAACCCCTCACGCCTCTTGTCGGCCCCGCCTTGCAGGCCAACGAGGAAATGCTGATGACTACCTTGGCGCCTGTGCTTCGCGGCCTTTATAAAGAGCAGTCCGGTAAAGACTGGGTACTGCATCATCGTGCTGATGATCAGGCCAAAGCGTTTGCCTCCAGCAAGGAGTGTGAGACCTGGTCCCAGGTCGGCACGGCTACCCCGGATCACGTTATCCGCACCAAACAAAAACCCCTGCTTCTGAATTTACAACAATGGCAGGACCCGGACAGGTTGCGGGGGGAAGTTCTCCTGGCCCTGAACGCTTACTGCGATAATTATCACCAATATTTTGAGGCCAACAAATCTGCCAAAGGGGTGGATAAAACCGAACTGGACCGACTGCCCCGGATTTTTCTGGTTGCCGGGTTAGGGTTGGTGACGATTGGTAAAACGGTTAAAGAGACTCATATCTCAGCCGATATTTACCAGCATACGATTGATATCATTCATAAATCTTTTTCAGTGGGCACGTATGAACCGCTTGGTTCCAGCGACCTGTTCGACATGGAATACTGGTCTCTGGAACAGGCCAAGCTGGGCAAAAGCAAAGCTTTGGCATTGCAGGGCAAGGTGGTCTATATCACCGGCGCCGCTTCTGGAATTGGTTTGGCCACCGCCAGGCTGTTTGCCGAGCAGGGGGCCAATCTTTTTCTTGTCGATGTGACGGAAGATAAATTGGAAGAGGCCGCTGAGGCAATACGCAAAAAGTCCAAAGTCGGGATCACGAGCCGGGTTTTGGATGTGACAGATGAATCGGCCGTGCGGCAATCGTTTGAACAGGTGGTGCAGACGTTTGGCGGTGTTGATATTCTGGTTTCGAATGCGGGCAATGCGCCGCAGGGTGCGATTGGTGAA
>PCTK01000042.1:21802-22310 GCA_002786505.1 Nitrospinae bacterium CG22_combo_CG10-13_8_21_14_all_47_10
TGGCCTCTGAGGCTTTGCGGTTGTTCCTGATTCAAAAGACAGGGGGTGTTTTGTTGTTCAATGCCTCCAAGGCGGCGTTTAACCCGGGAAAACATTTTGGTCCTTATGCGCTTCCCAAGGCCGCAGTGGTGGCACTTACCAAACAGTATGCGCTGGACTACGGGTCTTATGGCATCCGCGCCAACGCCATCAATGCGGATCGAATTCGCACGGCTTTGTTCTCTGAAGATGTTCTGAAAGAAAGGGCGACTGCCCGTGGACTCTCGCCCGATGACTATTTCAAAAACAACCTCCTGCAACAGGAAGTCTATGACACCGATGTGGCGCAGGGGTTCCTCCATCTTGCTCTGGCAGAAAAAACCACGGGAAGCATTCTCACCATAGACGGGGGCAACATCGCCGCCAGCCCCCGCTAGCCGGGCCAAGCCCGGCGGGAATAGGGCTTTTTCTGCAAGCTGGCCTAGTAGGTGATTTCTCCGCCAGGGATTCTCCGGGCCTCTTTGCCATA
>PCTK01000042.1:22317-23408 GCA_002786505.1 Nitrospinae bacterium CG22_combo_CG10-13_8_21_14_all_47_10
GGATGGTCCCAGCCGGGCAGGATGGTGCCATCTGGAGAGTAGGGGCCGATCTTGCTCCAGGTGCCCACCTGCTGTTCGTCAACATACTCCATTTCCAGAATTGCTTTAGGATTTTTGTATCCGTATTTTGCGGGAGCGATCAACCGCAGGGGGAAGCCGTGTGCGTCAGAAAGAGGTGCGCCGTTCATGGTGTGCGCCAGGAGAACCCGGTCCTGATGTAATGCCTCAAGTGGCAGGTATTCTTTGTATTCATCACCACAATGGAACACCACCCCCTGGGCAGAAGCGTGAGGTCGAACCATTGGCTCAAGTTCTTTTGGGGAGAACCCGCCCCATTCGGCACGGGCCGACCAGCATTCCACACACTTGAGCCTGGAAGATTGCGATCGCATCGGAAGGGCCCGCAACTCACCCAGCGTAAAAGTTTTTGATGTTTCGCACAAACCGCTTATTTTCAACGTCCATGTTTCGGGGTTGATTCTGCGCATTGGTTTCCAAAAATTGATATAAAACGAGCTGTGTTTTCCTTCCCGGGTTTTGCCCACGAAATTGGTTCCTGAAAACGGATCGGCGGCCCAGGCTTTTGTAGGGCCTCGAAACCCGTTCCATAAAAGCAGGGCGACTGTCGCAAGTCCGCCTTGTAGAAAAATTCGGCGCGTTAATTTTCCGATTTGGCGCATCGAAACCCCAGAAAGATGAATCGTTCAGAAGGAGCGATCAGGTTGCGGTCAAAAGTTTTGCCGTATTCGTAATCCAGGTGATGGTTCCACAGTCCACCGCGGGCGACCTTTCCCCCATTTTCACCACTTTCAGTCCACTCCCAGACCGAGCCTGCCATGTCACGGACTCCGTATGGAGAGGTATCCTTTTTGTTGAGTCCGACTTTACGTTTGATGATTCCCGAGTAAAACGGATGTGGTTTCTTGTGGAGGGGCTCATTTCCCCAGGGGTAAAGCCGGGCATCGGTGCCACGGGCGGACTTTTCCCATTCTTCTTCCGTGGGCAGGCGTTTGCCAACCTGCTCACAGTAGGTTTTAGCCTGATCCCAGGTTATGTTGGTGACAGGGTGAGCCCCCGAGCCTTTCCAGAAA
>PCTK01000145.1 GCA_002786505.1 Nitrospinae bacterium CG22_combo_CG10-13_8_21_14_all_47_10
CCTATTCGTCGTCGCGAGCGACTGTAAGGAGCGCGGCGATCCAGGTTTCTGGATTGCTTCGTCGCTATCGCTCCTCGCAAAGACGGTTTATGCAATGCTCTCCCTGATAAGGGGGAGGGAAGTTCATAATAATGCTTTCAGCCCGAACATTAGAATACCAATATACCGGCTAGAGGTGTCTGACCGGAAAATGGTTTTCCGGCTTGATAAATTGTAATTTTACCCCTCAACGAAATCCAATAACTGCCTGATGTTTCCAACTGTTTCTGGAATTGACCAATTACTCGCCCATCCCGAAAAATATTTAACGGGTAAAACTGTTGGGTTGATCGTCAACCATACCAGCCTGGCTGGCGATGGCAAACACTCAATCTCTCATTTTAAATCCCGTTTTACATTGCATAGCCTGTTTGCTCCCGAACACGGACTCTATGGGACAGCGCAGGACATGGACCCTATCGCCGACGAGGTCGATCCACTTTCCGGCCTTAAAATCAAAAGCCTGTATGGGAAAAACGCGGAGTCTCTTCTTCCTGACCCGGCTTTATTGGAAGGCATTGACAACCTGGTATTCGATATCCAGGATGTCGGCGCACGCTACTACACGTTTATTTATACAATGGCCAATTGCATGACCATCTGCAAACAGGCCGGGGTGAGGATGGTGGTTTGCGACCGCCCCAATCCCATAAACGGGACATCGGTCGAAGGAAATCTGGTGGGGAAAGACTGGCGCTCCTTTGTCGGGCAATACCCACTGCCCAACCGACACGGCATGACGGCGGGGGAATTGGCGCGTCTGTTTAACGAACATTTCGAAATTGGCTGTGACCTTGAAGTCGTGCCCATGGACGGTTGGAGCCGGGAAATGTGGTACGATCAAACCGGTATGATCTGGACACCACCATCGCCAAATATGCCGACACTGGCAACCGCTACCGTCTATCCGGGAATGTGCGTGATTGAGGGAACCCTGCTTTCAGAGGGGCGCGGCACCACCCTGCCCTTCGAGCAAATCGGTGCCCCTTTCATCGCCCCCCATAAACTGGCGGCGCGACTTGAGAAAGATTTGCGCCTCTTGCCGGGAGTGTTTTTTCGTCCGCAATACTTCAAGCCCATGTTTCAGAAACATGCCGGAAAAGTTTGCGCCGGACTGCAGTTTCATGTCACTGACCGGGATAAGTTCAAACCCCTTCTAACCACCCTGGCCCTGCTCCGCGCCTTAGCCGAATTGTATCCCGATGAATTGCAGTGGCGAACAGAGGCCTATGAGTTTGTCAGCGACCGGCTGGCTATTGACCTGCTTTATGGCAATGAAAAATTACGGGAAACCCTTTTCAAGGACGATTTCTCCTTAACAGCCCTGGAAGAAAGCTGGCAAGAAGAACTGGAATCCTTTTTGCCCATTCGAAAGGAGTTCCTAATTTATTAGAGGAATTAAAGCGCTCAGGTTTTTGGAAGCTTGGGCAAGTTTGTATCGGAAGGTAGAACGCTTTAACCCCAAAGCCTTGGCCGCCCGGGTTTTATTAAACCCGAACTTCTTCAGGGTATTGAGCAATACCCTGATCTCAAATTGCCTGACATGATTTTCAAGAGACGTTCCTTCCGGAAAACTGTCCAACCTTTCCCAACCGGATTTGAAATACCTGAAACTTTCGCTTAAATAACCGGGGAGATCCCCAACATCAATTTTCGAATTCTTACAAAGAATCATCATTCTTTCCATAAGGTTTTGCAGTTCCCGGACATTCCCCGGCCAGGCGTATGCCGTCAAAATATCCATAGCCCGAGGGGTAATGCCTTCAATATTTTTCCCCAGAGTTCTGTTCATTTTGGTCAAACAGGAGTACAAGAGAACCGCAATATCCTCAGGCCTCTCTCTGAGTGGGGGAAGTGTGATCGGAAAAACACAGAGTCTATAATATAAATCTTTCCGCAATTTACCCTCGTCAACCAGCTTGGCCGGGTTTTTATTGGTCGCGGCAATAATCCTGATATCAGCACGCATTATTTTCACACTCCCCAACGGTTCGCATTCACGCTCCTGAATAAGGCGCAGGATTTTAGCCTGGGCAGGAGCCGTCAATTCGGTCACCTCGTCCAGAAACAGGGTGCCCCCTTCGGCAAGTTGCACCTTTCCGGGTTTATATCGTTCCGCCCCTGTAAACGCTCCCTTTTCATGGCCGAACAATTCACTTTCGATCAACGTATCTGGAAACGCGGAGCAGTTTAAAGCAATAAAAGGCTTTAAACTTCTCCGGCTGTTGAAATGAATAGCGCGCGCCAGAAGTTCTTTTCCGGTACCGCTCTCTCCCATCAGCAATACTGTAGTATCCTGTCTAGCTACCTCTCCTGTCAATTTCAAGGCTTCTATGATTCCCGAAGAACGACCCACAATGTTGGAAAAATCGTACTTCGATCCCAGTTCCGTTCGCATCTCATCCAGTTGTTGAATCAGGACTACTTTTTCATCTTCCAGGTCTTTTTGTTCGCTGATATCTTTGATCACTGCCAGGACATAGGCGATTTCTCCGTTGTCCTGGTCAAAAATAGGGGTGTAAATGGTTTCCACCCAAACTTCCTTCCCAGACTTGTGCGTCAAAGTCATTCTTTCTTTAGTACTGGCCAACTCTCCATAGGAGTGAGACTTTCCTAACCTGGCCTTGAGATTCGCTAGTTTTTTTAAACTCTCCAGTTTCCAGCAGGCCTTATTTACAAGGTCTTTTTGGGAAATATCATATAAATCTTCACAGGCCCGGTTGAAGAGAACCAGGCGGTGGTCATGGGTAATTATGAATATCCCATCCGAAGCACTGTTCAAAACATATTCCAGATCATATTTCATTCGGCAAACTCCAAAAAAATACTTTAAAACCCGGCCAATTTCTACCGAACTGGCGATTTTTAGCCAGTTTAATAAACTATTGAAAAATTATAGGGTTCTTGATTCCGAAATGAGAAGTGGCAAAATTTGGCCGATCGCATGAAGCCTCCAAAAAGAATACTCACCAAACTCCTTTATATTTTAAGGGTTTAGGAAAACTGCAATTTGGCATCATGGTTGCAATATAGGCTTTTAAATACCCATCGCAAGGGCTGGATAATAATTGTCTCGTCCCTCATCGCTAAGGTGTGAAGCACATATAAATTTTATATGAATAAAACCTTAATTAAGGAGTAAACCATGAATGTCAGGAAGTTGTCGGTATTTTTCATTCCTTTAGCCTTTCTGTTGATGATTTCAGGGAATGCTTGGGCGGAAGTGCCAATGTGGTATGTCGAGGAAATGCAAAATGAACAAGCTATTTTGGAGCCAGGCACCACCACCTACTGTAATAAAGATTTCCTTGTAGAAAATATGGGAAATGAAACTGCCGAGGTCCAGGTAATTTTGGGTAACGGTTCAAATTATTCTTTTGATCAATTGGAACCCAATGGCAAAAAAAGTTATTCGTTGAACGGGGATTATGGATTTACCGGAGGGTGGGAGACTTCCAAATCATCCCATGTTGCCGAAGCAAGAATCATCAATTCAACCGGCGGGGCATCTAATATCAAGGTGAACTGCAAATAGGTCAACATTTGGGATAAAAAATATCGTTCTGCCTTCAAAACCCAAAATACCCACTACAAGTAAAGCCGTAAACGGCTTGGGAAACAAACTTGAAGGCAGGACGATTTCATTCGACCCTGCCTTATTTATTCTGGATTTTAAATTCTTATAACTCAGGAGGTGGCAGTATGGGGCGTCGCAGGTTTTTTTCATGAGCGCCTTGCAGTTCGACCTCGGTAAGGAGAATGCTTGGCGTGATACTGGTAACCGGTATCAGGCCTGACTCGGCTCCGCAATATCCATTGATGACCATTTCGTCATCTCCCGTTGCAACAACCTTACTGACCATGGATAGCGGGGTCCCCACAAAATCTACTCCGCTGACAAGCTCTTCTCGCCCATCCGGATAAATCTTGCGCAGGTATAACGGTTTTCCTTTGAACACTTGATAAGCGTCCGTGCCTGTGTGGGTCTCTCCGCCAGATATTTTTTCAATCAACAGGCCAAATGGCTTATTCTGCTTTTGAATCTCTTCAATCAGTTTTGTTTTGAGCTGTTGGGGAGACAAACGTTTTTCCGATCGCACGATCACATTGCTCATTCGAGACATGGGGCGTTTCTGGCCGTCACCCCTTGCGTGCCCATTGGTTCGGAAAAACCCCAAAACAGGAGTTCGGGACATTAGAAAGTTTTTCAACCGGCCCTGATCTACCAGAACCACTTCCTCAGCCTTCTGTCCTTCATCATCATATTTGTAATATCCCAGCAGATCATGACCCGCGAAACTGTCCAGATTTGGATTATCCACCACCGATAAAAACCCTGGAAGAATTTGCGCGCCAATTTTTTTCATAAAGGTTTTGCCATCATTAGCCTGGCGAAGCCTGTCTCCTTCCAGGCGATGGCCTATCGCTTCATGAAACAAAACTGCGGCCGCCTCCGGGCTAAAAATTGCCGGCCCCACATAGGGATCCATTCGAGTCGCGGACTGCAAACGACCAACTTCCTCAATCAACATTTCAGCTTTTTCCACCAACTCGTCAGAAGATGGAAAATTATTTATATTGGAAAAATAAAAGGGTTCCTGATCGTGAATGGAGTCCCCGGATTCGGATTTAGCCCAAACCTCCAGAATGACCTGGTAGTGAATCCTGGAGGTTCTAATTTTATTTTTCTCCGAGTCGTAAAAATAACGGGTGAATCGATCAGCCCTGAACTTCACCTGTGATTTTTCAATATCGGGTGCGGACTTGAAAATGGCGGATACCTTTCTCACCTGGCTTTCCCATTCAGGGATCTTTTCGGGAAGAAGAACCACCGGATCAATATGTTCAATCGGCGCGTTCCCGGAAGAAAAATCCGCCAAATTATGTTTTTCTACCCCGCTTATGAAGCGTCCCTTTTTACGCAGGAAGTTCATGATTGCCTGTTTGTAACGAAGATCGGTCTCATACCATAAAGCTCTTCTCAAAACTTCCGGATCATCATCGAGAGGAATTATTTGATGACTTTTGAGTTGATGGCTTCCGGGAGTAAAACTGTCAAATTCTTGAGAACCTACCCGCACATCGACAAACAGGGTGCGAAAATTTTGATGGTCCGAGTGTGTCAAAGCCCCAAAACTTCCTGCCACTTCCATATACTCGTGGTGT
>PCTK01000242.1:0-2378 GCA_002786505.1 Nitrospinae bacterium CG22_combo_CG10-13_8_21_14_all_47_10
AATAGTTTTTGTTTTTCCTCCTCAATATAGCGTCCGATCATAATGGCGGCGGCAATACCTGTGTTTTCCAGAAAAGGGTAAAGATCGGTCAACCAGAACCCTTTGTTGAGAAATATCCAATGGCTTAGAAAGAACATGGCGCATGTGCTTGCCAACCAGACCAGAATGCTCAGGTTGGGTTGAATACGTGAATAGACTCCTGTCAGGGCCATCCCAACTATCAACAAATAAAGAAAATCAACCAGGGATTTCCAGGCAGGCTGAGCAAGAAAGCGGTTACTTAATATATTGTCGATAACCGTTGCATGGATTTCCACCCCCGGCAAGGCCGCGTCAAAAGGGGTTGACTTCAAATCTTCAAGAGCGGTGGCCGTGGCGCCTATCAGGACTATTTTATTTTGTACAGTATTTTTTATCACGCTGTCTGAACTCTGGTCCAGAAGATCGCTGATGGAAATGCCGGGAATTGTTTCACGGGGCCCCAGGTAATTAATTTCCATTTCACCCCTTGAATTTGTTGGAATGACAATGGGGTTTTTGTGGTCCAGAATAACCTCTTCCATGCCGGATTCATTGACCCGAAAGAGCAGAGTTGAATCCAGATATTGTTCAAGAATCCGTAATGAAAATGGAGGGAAGTAGTAATCTTTGCCATCTGCCAAATCAATATACCGGACAATGAGGGGGAGTTGCTTGACTGTTCCATCAGCTTCCAGGTCAAAGCTCAGGAAACCCGATCGGCTGGCTGTCCTTGATAATGGAGTTATATTGGATTCGACCGCGAATGCAGTGGGAAAAGTCAGGCTGGACAATTTCAGATTTTCGTTGGGCCTTAGAAACCCATTGAAACTGGATGGCTTCACATCTTCAAAATAACGATTGCGCTGGGTGACGGTTAAATGATCGAGACCCTTCGAGGAAAAGTGAAAAAAATAACCCAGTACAGATTTTGGTCCCTCTGACAGGGCTTGGGAAAATTGGGCATCCGCATTGATTTGTTCCAAAAGCCGGTCAAGAAGTTCCAGGGTCTCCTGATTTTGAACCGGGCCGACCAAATCTCTTAACCGTTTTAAGTCTTCATGGCTGGAACTGGTCTGGGGCGAGGAAAAAATAATGTCGAATCCGATCACCCCGGCTTCATAGTCTTTAAGTTTTTTGACCAGCTTGGCCATGGTCTGTCTTGACCAGGGCCAACGACCCAGAACATCCAGGCTTTTTTCGTCAATTTTTGCGATAACAATATTTGAGTTGGGGGGAAGTGGACCTCGTAATTTGAAGTGGGCATTTTGGAAAATATTTTCGAAAGGCCTTAACCATAGCGGTGAACAACTGTAGGTGACAAGGAGTAAAATTGTGACAAGGATGCCAGTGAGTAAAATGGAATATTTTTTCACTAAACGGATCAATTAATAGGACTCCCCAAATTTGCGGCTAACTATTTCTCATTATTCAATAAGTTTTAGACCTGGACAAGGCAGTTCAATGTTTTATTAAAAAAAGGTTTTATTAAAAAAAGGCACTGTTTTCAAAAGTCTTTGAGTCGGGAATACCTGTTTAGCGGGCCTGATTACAGGTGTTATCGGCCTTGGGATGTTTGGTTATTGCTCATCCCCCTACAACTAGGGGTTTGTATTTTAAGTTTATACTTTATACTAAAAGTGGCTGAAGTATGAAAGGGAATGGGAATTAAGGAGAAGAACCAGGTGAACGGTGAGACTTTGACCCAAAACGGGGATATTTCAGAAAAACTGGAAAAGTTAAGAGGTGTTGATTTCCTTAGCTTTTTTTCTGACGAGACCCTGGAAAAACTGGCCCGCTCCAGCAGAATAGTATCCCTCAATCCTTCTGAAGTGCTTTTTAAGGAGGGGGACAACTCGGATGCCATGTTTATCATACTTTCCGGTGAGTTGGTGGTCTATAAGAAAAATAAAGTGATCGCCAGAAGAAGATTTTGTGAGTACGTAGGGGAAATGGGTTTGATCGAATCCAAGCCTCGGTCCGCAACGATTCGAGCGGAAGTGCCATCAGAATTGCTGGAAATCACAGCAGAAAGATTTCAGAAAGAATTTTCTTTCCATTCTCAGGCACTGTTTGCTCTCCTAAAGACCCTTTCAGTAAGATCCCGGAAAGATTTGGATGTGATAGACGAGTTGAAGTCAGAATTGAGCGCCGCAGAGGAAAATACGGAACAGTTTTCACAGGTGCTCGACGACACTAACAATGAGACATATATTCTCTCTGCCAATGATTACACCATCACTCAAACCAACTCTGCCGCTTCCCGAAATCTGGGTTACAGCAAATCACAGATTTGTAATAAGGCGTTATACGATTTTTGGGAAGACCATTCCCGCTTAGAGCTTGAAATAATAGTGGAG
>PCTK01000242.1:2520-5212 GCA_002786505.1 Nitrospinae bacterium CG22_combo_CG10-13_8_21_14_all_47_10
TGACAGCGTCCAGGCAATTGGAATCCAAAATGAAGCGTATGGCATTTTTCGATTCGTTGACCGGCCTGCCCAACCGCAATATGATCAATGACCGGATGAAACTGGCACTTGCCCATTCAGAACGGAACCAACAAAAATTCGCGTTGCTGTTTTTGGATATGGATGATTTTAAATCTGTGAATGATTCCCTCGGACACTCTGTTGGGGATGAGCTGTTAAAAGAAGTGGCCAAACGTTTGACAGGTTTATTGCGCGGTGAGGATACGGTGGCAAGAATTGGTGGCGATGAATTTGTCATCCTTTTAACCGGATTGAACGATGAGAATTACTCGACCCGGCTGGCGGAACGAATTATATCTGCTCTTAAACCAGTATTTAAAATTAACGAGCACGAAGTTTATTCAAGTTTCAGTATTGGAATCGCGCTTTACCCAAATGATGGCATGGACGTTGAAACCCTGTTCAAGAGCGCGGATCTGGCCATGTACCGAGCTAAGGAGCAGGGAAAGAATTCTTATTTCATACACGACCCTCAAATGTTGTCTATTGCCCAAAACCGGTTAAACCTTAAGACTCTTTTAAATCGAACCCTTGAGAATGGCGAGTTCCTATTAGAATATCAACCGAAAATTGATTTCAAAACAGCCGATTTTCAAAGGTTTGAAGTATTTTTGAGAATGAATGATCCTGAAAGAGGGTTGGTGCTCCCGGCAGAATTTCTTCCCATAGGTGAGGAAAGTGGCCTGATCATTCCTATTGGGGACTGGGTTTTGCAGGCGGTGTGTAAACAAATTCAAATATGGAGACAAAAAGGAATGCCTTTGATACCTGTTTCCATCAACATTAGCCAGATACAATTGCTTCAGGGAAAGTTGACGGAAAAAACGGAGGATTGCTTGAACAGTTTTGGGCTGGAACCGGGTATGGTTGAATTTGAAGTTCCCGAAATGGCTTTATCCCAAACCTCTAAACCGGTTATAAAAAACTTGATGGAGCTTCACGAGCTTGGTTTAAAGCTGGCCTTGGATAATTTTGGCCTGGGTTTTTCTTCTTTAAATAATATTGCTCACATCCCTTTCAGTACTTTAAATATAGACCCCAGGTTGATCCAGGGATTTTCTTCCGGGGTCAATTCCATCATTACCAGCACTATTATTGGTATTGGAAAAAGTTTGAAATTGAAAACGGTTGCCAAGGGAATCGAAACGGTTGCACAAAAGGAATTTATGGAGCAGACTGGATGTGACTGGGCTCAGGGTTACTTTGTCAGTAAGCCATTGCCAGGAGAAAAGCTTCTCCTTCAAAATAGTCCTATGAAAAATAAAAATCTGGATTCGTTATGAGTTTGAAAGATTTTACTCAACGATTTAAACCTTGCTTGATTCGCTTTTCACGTTTGATGGCGGTAGGGTTTTGTTTTCTGATTTTTGTTTCTGGTAGCCCGGATAATTCGCAGATCAGCAGGGCTGAGTTCGTGGCTATGATTGCCGAGAATCAACCCGATCACCCTTTCCTTCCCAAAAACCATACGGAATTATCCCAGGAAGAATTGTTCAATAAAATGTCCCGGATTTTAAAAATCCGTGGATTTAAAGTTTTAAGCGGTAAAGATGCCAAAGGCCTAATGACCGATCAAGAGTTTGTGCGGGTGGCCTACGCCTTGTCCGGTGAACCTCCGGGGAAAAGCCTTTTTGATCAAAAATTGTTTTTGAAAGAACAGGGGGTTGTGAAATCTGCCGATGTTGGGATTGCAACCGGTGCGGAAGGGAAAATCCTGCAGTTTCATGAAGGTGAAACTTCCTCCTCAGATGTTGAACTGGCTTCTCCTGTATTTATGAATGACCGGATTAAAACCAAATCAGATTCTGAAGCTTCTTTCACCTTCGATGATAAAAGCACCCTGACGCTTGGTGAAAACTCCAATATCAGTATTAAAAAGCATATTTATGATCCGGATAAAGACCTGAGGCAGACCGTGGTCAACGTGGCTTTAGGAACGGTGCGGTTTGTAGTGACCAAGGGTAAAGCCAAAGGGTCAAGCTTCAAGGTGGTGACACCGACCGCTGTCGCCGGAGTGAGGGGAACAGAATTTGTCGTAACGGTAGATAAAGGCGGCAAGACATCTTTTATTGGAATCTCAGGCTCTATCGAAACGGCGCCACTGCTTGCCAATGGACAACTGGGGAAAAAATCTATTGTTGCAAAAGGGCAAATTCAGGAGATATCGAAGGGAGCATTGGAAGCCAAGGTAAAGGCGAATAACGGTAATGCCTTCGGTAAAGATAAAGGCAATAAAGGTAAGAGTGAAGAAAAGGGTAACAAGGGCAATGCCAGCAAGGGAAAAGGTAAAGCCAATAAACTGGCTGATAAAGGGATAAACAAAAGCAAGGCTGAGAAAACGGCGAAAAGTCGGTTTCTGAAAAAAGAATCGGTGCAAAAACCGCGCATAATAAAGGTTGCAGGGTTATCAGCGGGTCCCGGTTCAACTCTCTCCAGGAGCCTTCTAAAGGGGGGTAATTCCCCTGATACCGGGAAAGGGGGAAAGCTGAACGGTTCTGCAAATTTCAAAAATCCAGCCAAGCCATCAATAATAACAAAGCAACTGGCCCGCCCCCCCGTATTGAGACCTAAGCGGCCCTTTATTCCTACGAAAAATGGCCCGACGATTATAGCCGGTAACTCCGGCGGTGGT
>PCTK01000016.1:0-147 GCA_002786505.1 Nitrospinae bacterium CG22_combo_CG10-13_8_21_14_all_47_10
TCGGATAATTGTTCAAGCAGTTCTTCCGCGGGGTAGGTAAAAATTTCCGCCAGGGTAGGGTGGTAATGCGGTATCGCCGCCAGGTCTTTGACCGTGCCGCGAAAATGCATGAGGGTGATGATCTCGTGAATCAACTCCCCTGCCTCC
>PCTK01000016.1:172-5174 GCA_002786505.1 Nitrospinae bacterium CG22_combo_CG10-13_8_21_14_all_47_10
CTTCTCCCCCTGCGGGATCGCAGAGTAGTTTTACATGCCCGTGTGTTTCTCCCAGGCACATCGACTTGCCGTGATCGTTGAAAGGGTAGGATGCGGCGAGATAAGGGATATTGCCAGCCTGGCATTCTTTTTCGCTCAATCCGACGCTGGCGACTGCCGGGTCTGTAAATACCACTGAGGCCTTGAGACGCTCATCCACCTCCCGCTCACTTTCAGGATGCAGGGCGTTATGACCGGCCACTTCGCCCTGCTGAATGGCAATATGCACCACTTCATGAATTCCATTGACATCACCGACCGCAAAAATATGCGGCTGGCTGGTTTTCATTTTTGCGTCCACAGGGATGCGGCCTTTATCGACCTCAACGCCCGCTGATTCCAGGCGCAGTCCCTCTATATTGGGTCTGCGTCCCAAGGCTTGCAGGATAAACCGGGCGCGGACATTCTTCTCTTTTCCTTCATGCTGGAAATAAATGACAGAGTTTTCTTGATCCTTCTCAGCACGCAGGATTTTTGTGCCGGTATAAAGATCCATGCCTTCTTCGCGGAACCGGGTTTCGACCGGCCGCGCCAGGTCTTCGTCGCCTTTCGATAAAATGTGTGGGCTCCTTTGCAGGAGAGTTACCTTGACGCCGATGCGCAATAAAAACTGGGCCAGTTCCACCGCCACCGCACCGGCACCCAGAACAATGATTGATTCCGGAGCCTCGCGCATGGTTAACACATCATCGCTGGTGAGGAATCCAGCTTCCTCAAGGCCGGGAATAGGGTAATCCGCCACCACCGAACCGGTGGCAATGATGAAGGATTTTGCCTTGAGGGTCTGGTCTCCAATGCGGATTTCATGGGGGGAGATAAATTCTGCCCGGTCCTGAATGAGCGTGAACCGCGGGTCATTCAGTTGCCCGATACGATAATCGGCAAATTCTTTAATGAGCTTGTTTTTGCGGTCGTTGATATCCGAAAGGTGCGCCTTGGGGTCCACAGGCTGGATGCCGAACTCCCCGGCTCGACGCATCAACGCCATGATATCGGAGGAACGCAAGATCGTTTTGGTCGGCATGCATCCTTTGAGAATGCATAATCCCCCTAAAGGGCCGGGATCAATAATGGCAACCCGGGCTCCCAGCGATTGCGCGGTAGAGGCTGAAGCATAACCGGCTGATCCTCCGCCAATAATGGCGACATCAAAATCCATTTCGGACCAATCTCAAAGGGCTACGCAGTCTTCAGGGGTCAGGCCGAATTCTCTACCGCATTCCTGGATGAGGTCGCGGGCATTTTTTTCCATAAACCCATCGCCCGTCTGTTTGAAAAGCTCTGCCGCTCTGGAGAGATGATGTATGGTTTCCTTGCCGGATTTAATTCCATAATAGAGCATGGCAATGTTGCTGTGGGCTCTGCCGAAGTCCGGGTTGATGCGTAGCGCCTCCTTATAATGTTTGAAGGCTTCGTCCATCTCGCCGATCAAGTTGCTGACCACAGCCAGACTGTAATGAACCATGGGGGCTTCTGGTTTTAGCCGCAGGGCCTCGCGAAAGGATTTGCTGGCTTCCAGATTCATGCGCAGTTTTCCATAGCGTATGCCCAGATTGAAGTGAGCCAGAAAATGGTCCGGGTCCAATTCAATGGCTTTTTTATAGGATTCGAAAGTTCTGCGGTCATCACCCAGCTTGCTGAATGCCAGACCATCTTTAAAATGTTCTTCCGCAGTTTTTTCCGCTTGTTTTTCTGACGACATATGTATCCCCTGACTTTCTGATATATTAAAAGTGTTAACGACAAAATTGATAATGGATTGGTACTTATGCTACCTTATTGTCCCCCAACATTGCAACCACTCGCCGCTACTCGGCGTGGAGCCAATGTTTAAACTTCTCCCTGGCAAGGGGGTTGAGGGGATTTTACGTAAACTATGGATTTTGTTTTCTCCCAAGGAAGAGTTGTGATGCCAATAGAACCGGGAACAGAAGAAGAACGGCTCATGCTGGGCCGATGGATTAAAAGAGGCCAAGGTCTTATTGTAGGAACCTCGGCACTGGGAGACTCCTATTTGGACCCGAATGTTAAAAGGGAAGAGGATGTCGAGAAACAATCACAGGATTATGTGGAGTTTGACCATCAGGTTGCCGAAAAGCTCCCGCATTTGCAGGGAAGGTTTCGCTGGGATCTGGAGAAATATTACCGCGACCGTTATGGTCCTTACTTGCCCCAGGGCTGATTGGATTAATGTCTAAGCTCAAAATTTCAGATTTCAGTTCTGCGCCGTCGGAAGGGACTGGCAAACAAATTCATTTTAAGCATCTTTATACAGAAGTGGACTATGTTCTTGCGCTGTTTCAGGTCGAGGGTAAATTTTATTGCCTCACCGACCAGTGCCGCTGTTGCGAAGGCAGTCTGGGCAAAGGTGAGTTGAAAGGAATGTTTGCCTTTTGTAATAAAGAAGAATGCGGCTGGAATATTAAAAAAGGATACTGCAAATTCAACCGTTCCGACATCACCCCCACTTATAAAGTCGCCATCGAAGAAGACGGTTTATATATTGAGATTTGACCACTCGGCGTGGGGCCAATAGCCGTGATATTTTACCTTAGCCTTCGTACCCTTATCAGGTTCTAAAATAATTCCCCCTGAGAAGGGGGGCCAGGGGGGGTTATGCTGTGTTTAAAATATGCATTCTTTTAAAGCGGAGAACCTCCGCAGACTATAATATCTTTATCAAGTGGACAAAATATTATCTCGGCTGATTGGGTCCAGCGTCACGCTGGTGGCCCCATGCCGAGTGGGAGGTGCATCATGAGTCTGGACTTAAATAAAAAAGTGGTGACGGTGCGGCCCGATCAAAGCATCGCGACGAAACAGAACCTGCCTTATTATGTTGGCATTTCCACTGCAACCGCCGGGGCTGTGGGGCTATCGATGAACCTGGTGGTGATCCCTCCCGGCGGCTCTCCCAAAGCGCATTACCACAAAGATTTTGAGACGGCGATTTATCTACTCAAGGGCAGGGTTGAAACCCGGTTTGGCGAGAACCTGAAAGAGTCGGTCATTAATGAAGAAGGCGATTTTGTTTTTATTCCGCCGGGAGTGCCGCATAAGCCGGTGAACCTGTCTGATACGGAACCGGCGTTGGCCATTGTTTCGCGCAACGATCCCAACGAGCACGAAAATGTCGTGCCTTATGAGCCGTAGCCCTGTCCGTCAAACTATCCATCAAATTGCGTTTGTTTGAAAAATTTGGGAATTACATCAATGTTGGATGTTTGACGTTTTCTTCTCACTGGGGCGACCCATATAACTTGTTGAAAAAGTTGACAGTTTTTCGGTTTTAGCTATAATAGGGCTCTGTTATGAAAATAAAACTCGACACAGACAGTTTCAGTATTGTTGGAGAAAGCCCGCAGATTCGCGAGGTTTTTGACATTGTGGGCCGGGCCGCAGGTTCTCAGAGCACGGTGATGATTTATGGCGAAAGCGGAACGGGAAAGGAACTGATTGCCCGGGCTTTGCACCTGAATAGTCCGCGAGCGTCGAAACCTTTCATTGCTGTCAACTGTGCCGCTATTCCGCATGATTTATTAGAGAGTGAATTATTTGGTTATGAAAAAGGCGCGTTCACAGGGGCTGTGGCTACCCGTGTTGGCCGGATGGAACTGGCGAATCAGGGAACTATTTTTCTTGATGAAATCGGTGATATGCCTCCGGTTCTGCAAGTAAAATTGTTGAGAGTTCTGGCGGAAAGGGAGATTGATCGCATTGGAAGCACCAGGTCCATTCCGATCGATATCCGGGTGATCACCGCCACGCATCAGAACCTGGAAGAAGCGATTGAAGAAGGCCGGTTTCGCGAAGACCTCTATTACCGGCTCAACATCATTCCCCTCAACCTTCCTCCTTTGCGGGACCGAAAAACGGATATTCCGCTTTTAGCCAACCATTTCCTCAAACAATGCAATGGGTCGGGCAGTGCCAAAACCATCAGCGACGAAGCGATGAATGTATTGGTCAACTATTCCTGGCCGGGAAATATCCGTGAGTTGGCAAACTTCGTTGAACGCATGGTTGTGCTGAGTATTGGCTCGACCATTACCCCGCGGGATTTGCCGGAAAAAGTTCTGGGTGAAGTTCCCAAAGAAAAATGGACTCCTCTGGAAAAAGGTCCTGAGCCCGAAGGGAACCCGGCTCATATTCTGCAACAGTCATTAAAGCAATCTTTCCATGTTGGTATCCCCGATGAAGGCATCAACCTGAAAAAACTTGTGGAAGATTTCGAGAAAGAACTTCTTATAGAAGCCCTGGAAAAAACCGGTTGGGTCAAAAACAAGGCGGCAACATTGCTGAACCTCAACCGTACCACGCTGGTAGAAAAACTCAAAAAACTGAAAATCACTAGCCCGCCAGCGTAGCAGTCGGTGGCAATGAGCAGGGGCTTTATTTAGCCGATTAAAACTTATTTCGGCTTGAGATGTTGTCGCTATAAGGGGTGTGACGCTGGATTCAGTTGGCAAGGGCTCTATTAAGCCATCAATACTTTTTTGTTGCCAAACAGAGTTATGGCCCATTGCCTGCCCGCGCCAGCAGGTTATTCGATGCGGGCGTTGGCGAGTTCTTGCGCTACTTTGGTGATGTCTTTGACAAATTTCACGAAGGCTTTGTCGTCATCCTTATGTTGGGTTTGTCTGCGGATTTGTTCTCCATCGGCATCAATGACAAGATCCAGGACTTTGACCCCGGGAGTCACGTGATGTTTTCTGATCTCCACTCTAATTTCATTGACTTCCATAGGTTACTCTCCAAATTAAACGGTAGACACTTCTACCGGTAAAAATTTAATCATACCTCTCGTGAGGACAGTATTTAATATCATTTCAAGATAGGGCGGTCAAGTCCCTAAACTCAGGATGGTTCTTTTCCCGGGATGTCTGCCGGTTCAGACCGGCGGAGGTCAAATCGTGAAATCGAGCAGGCGGGATCGGCTTTGTTCGTTTTGCAGTTGGGAGGC
>PCTK01000207.1:0-1228 GCA_002786505.1 Nitrospinae bacterium CG22_combo_CG10-13_8_21_14_all_47_10
GAGACTGTCAGTGGGTATACCGAGTGAGCGGATTAAATTTTCATCACGGGTTTGGCGGATAAATTTTTCCGGGTTTGCCAGACCTTCCGCGTTCAGTAACGCGGCAATTTCTGTTATCCGGTAACCCTCTGGAATGGTGACAGGGTGAAGAACCGTCTTCCCGGAGGTGATCAGGTCAATAATCTCAGAAGGAAGCATGGAAGGCGACAAACTGAACTCTCCAACCATGACCTGGTTCTGTTTGCTTTGAATGTAGGCGATGGCCTGAAAAGCGCTGGCACTGCGGATCAGCCCTTGGTGGGAAAGCGCCACTGCAACTTGTTTTAAGGTCATTCCCGGCTGGATATCAAAGATTTGCGGCTGGCTGTCCTCACTGGCGGGGCGAGAGCCCTGATAGTAGAACACGCCGATTACCAACCAGACGAGTGCCAAAAACCCCCAGAAGCCAGTGAGAAGAGTTCTTTTTATCCAGCGTTGCATAACGGTTTATAATGAGGCTTTTCGTAATTGCTTGAGGAACTGGTCATTTTCCTGTTTTGTTCCTACCGTAACGCGCAGACAGTCTTTTAATCTGGGGTGGGAATTCAGGTTTCGCAAAAGGGTGCCATTTTTTTTCAGGTTATTGAATAAGGTTTCCCCGCCTTCAGGAGCCTTGAATAAAATGAAATTGGAGTTTGAGGGGTATGCGATTATGCCGGACAGTTTAGATAGCTCATCTATTAACCGGTCCCGTTCTTCCACGATGGACTTGATTTGATTTTGTACGTGGGTAAAGTCATTGAGAAGTTCGCTCGCAACCCACTGTGAGACGGAGTTCGAGTTATAAGGCAGGCGGACTTTATTAACCTGTTCAGCCAGCTTGCCTGGAAAAATTCCATAACCTATTCGGAGTCCCGCCAGACCAATTTTTGACAAACTCCTGAAGATAACCAGATTATTATGTTTTTCCATTTGCTTCAAAAAACTCTTTCCCGCAAAATCATGATAGGCCTCATCGAGCACCACGATGCCCTCGAACTGTTCGATGACCTTCTGGATTTCCTGTTCGGAAAAGCAGTTTCCCGTAGGGTTGTTGGGGTAACTGATGAAAACAATGCGGGCTTTATGTTGGGCGATGACTTCCAAAGCTGTCTGGGCTTCGAAATCCCAATTATCATTGAGGGGAAAGCTGACAGGCTTCAACCCCAGGCATTGCGCAGTGATGCCATACATGGCGAATGTAGGATCC
>PCTK01000207.1:1240-3592 GCA_002786505.1 Nitrospinae bacterium CG22_combo_CG10-13_8_21_14_all_47_10
GTGTCGCCTTCATCGCATAGAACCTGCATGAGGTATTGAATCAATTCATCTGAACCATTCCCGATGATGATCTGTTCGGGGAGCGCACCGGTTCTTTTGGCGATGGCCTGTTTCAGTTTCCTGCAATCAGGGTCGGGGTAACGATTGAGTTCCAACTCATCCAATCGCTGAAATATTTTATTTAACAGTTCCGGCGAGGGAGGGTAGGGGTTTTCATTGGCGTGTAACTTGGTGCCCTCGTCCAGGCTTTCCACCTGATAAGCTTTCAGCCCTTTAATTTTATCCCGGACAAGTTTCATGAGATCAACGTGCGACATGGTCAATCAGTTCCTTCTTGTAACAAGGCTTCGATGTCGGGTGAGGTAGGGCGGTAATTGGAAACTTTGACTCGTTCTGCTTGCAGGATAGCGAGTATGGCATTCACCGTGTCTTCGACGACATAGTTTGTAATGACGTAATCATACATCTTATATTTTTTGATTTCCTTTTTCCCGGTTTCAATGCGCTGTTTGATGCGGTCTTCCGAGTCGGTGCCTCTTTTTGTTAGCCGGGCTTTCATTTCTTCTATTGATGGCGGAAGGATAAGGATATAAATCCCCTGGTATTTCATTTTGCGTAAAGTCTCAACCCCCTGGACATCCAGTTCCAAAAGGGTATCGTGGCCGGTATTTAGATGTTCTTCAGCAGAGTGCAAGGAAGTCCCATAATAAAAATTGTGGACCCTGGCCCATTCGAGGAAATCATTATTGTTGATTTTTTCCTCGAACTCCTTTGAGGTCACGAAGAAATAATCCAGACCTTCCTTTTCGCCGTTTCGGATTTTCCGCGTGGTGTGGGAGACAGCAATTTTCAAATCGGGTAATTTTTTCAGCAAGAGCCTGCAGGTGGTTGTTTTTCCCGTCCCGGAGGGGGCGGAAAGTATCAAAGCCAATCCTTGTCTCATTTAAAAGATTCCAAAATTTTATAAAAATTTACAGGGGAAATTGCAAAAATCAATCACTCAATGTTTGCTAACTGCTCTCGTATTTTTTCAAGTGTACTTTTTATTTCTATCACCAGATTAGCAACCTGGGTATCGCTGGATTTTGAACCCATTGTGTTGACTTCCCGGTTGATTTCCTGGGTGATGAATTCCAGCTTTCGTCCTATGGGCTCTTTCGATTCAAATAATTTCCTGAATTGGTTGAGGTGACTGCTGAACCGCGTGATTTCTTCGGTGATGTCGCACCGGTCCGCCAGAATTGCGGCTTCCTGGGCCAGGCGGGCCTCGTCAATCTCAAAGCCATCATTGAGCAGTTTGATTTTTTCCTTAAGCCGGGCTTTATATTCCTGAATGACTATCGGTTGCCGTTTTGCTATTTGCCCGGCGTGTTTTTCTATACTGTCAATGCGTTCTGAAAGATCATTTTGTAAATGCTGGCCTTCTTCCTCACGCATTTTTTGTAACGAGGCCAGAGCAGACTCAGCCATGTTCAAGAGCAGGCTTTCTTTCGCCGGGTCAATGGCAACCGGCTCTATTTTAAAAATATCGCGAAGCCCGACCAACGAATCAATATGAACCTGGCCCTCAAGCCCCAATGAAGTTTGAATTTCCCGCAATGCTTCTACATATTGAATGGCAAGCGGCAGGTTGGGTTTGACTTCCCACTCCCCGGAGTTACCATTGGAGTTGGCCAGGGTAATGGTGACATTGATGGAGCCCCGCGCACAATGGGACTTGATCAGCTTCTTCAGCGGAAGCTCAATATCCAGAAAAGCTTTGGGAAGACGCGTGGTGATTTCTATAAAACGGTTGTTGACCGACCGGATTTCTGCCTTGTAGGAATAATCTCCATCCTGGCATTCCGCCCGACCGAACCCGGTCATACTGATTAGCATTAATTCCTAAGCCTTTTCTACGGTCAACTTATAGTGGCCGTTTTCTTCTGTCAGGGAAACAACCTTGTGCCCATCATTTTTAATACTTCGGGGGACGTTCTCCGAAGGTTCACCGGCATCCAGCAACACTTCCAGAATGCTTCCTGGGGCCATGGTTTCCAACTTGATTTTTGTTTTAACGTAATTGAACGGGCACTTGACGCCGAGAAGGTCGATGCTCTGTTTACCCCCTCCGTTTGCAGATTTGGCCTTTTCTTTTGGGTCATCTCCGCCGACACGAATTCGCAATGACTTGTCCGACTGCATTTTGTTTTGTATGCTTCGGCTTTCCTCTACCAGTTCTCCGGCAGAGGTCAACCACCATTGCACGGTCTCGCTGTCCGAGGATTCAGGGTTGGCCTCAAGGCTGTCGATGAGTTTTGCAAATTTCGCCGACACAATTTCCATGTCGATGACCAATGACTGGAATTTTTT
>PCTK01000207.1:3599-4902 GCA_002786505.1 Nitrospinae bacterium CG22_combo_CG10-13_8_21_14_all_47_10
TCCCAGTCGTCGTTAAAGTCCATACCCTCAGTAACCAGCAAGGCTCGGGCCGAAGCAATGATAGAACGCCTGGCGTGTTCACCGGTTTCTTTGAATAAACTTTTCTCCAGGCTGAGTTTGCCCTGGAAGTGCGCCCGCTCGGCTTCGGTGATACGGTCGGTTATCATGTCGGTGACGGCACCGGCACACTCTCCCTGGCCACGGTCTTCGAGGCTGAATTTTTCTGTTGACCCGTAATCGATATATGACTCCGGGGATTTCTCAATATCCGGCAGGTCTCTTAGCGGATCAAGCAATTCGCGGAAATGACCTTTGCCTTTGCGGTCAAAATATTCGCCAAATGTTTCACCGTCTTTCTTACCGGCTTTAAAATCTTCCAGCGTCAGCCTGGTGGCCGCTGGAGCGTTCTTGGCCGGAATTTTTATGACCGATGTGCCAAACACAGCGTCATCTTCAGAAATCCGCCCGCCGAGCAAGACTTCATAGTGTGGAGTTAGAATGCCATTTATTTTTTTTGCTCCGCCATGAAACCCGATAGAAGCAATATGATGCTGTCCGCAGGAATTCGGGCAACCGCTTGCCTTGATGGAAACATGGTCAAGGTCCTTGGATATCTCAAACCCGCTTTCCATTTCCTTGTTGAGTTCCTGCACCAGCCCGCGGGAAGCCGTGATGCCGAGGTTGCAGGTTTCTGAACCCGGACAACATGTGATATCGCGGATCTCTTCCGTCCCGGCTTTATGAAGCCCGATGGATTTGAGTTCGTGAAAGACAGCTCCGAACGCATCTTCCTTCACCCATGGAATCATCACGTTCTGATTGACCGTGCAGAGAATCTGCCCTGCCGCATATTTCTCGGCGATGTTTGCCAATGCCTTGGCCTGGGAAACACTGAAATCACCGAGAATTAATTTGATCTGGACGTTGTAAAATCCCTCTTGTTTTTGCCCTTCAATGTTCCGCCCCTTCCAGAGCAGGAACTCCGGGTCAGAGTCATGCCCGTTATTCGGCTGGTATGCAGGCACCTGGGGTTTGCCAGGTTCTTCAACAACAATAGGCGGGTAGGCCTTGCCATTGAGCGCGGCATACTCTTCTTCATAGAGCTCTTTGACCTTGTCCATGCCAAGGCTGTCGACGACAAACTTGAACCGGGCCTTATTACGGTTTCTTTTATCCCCGTATTTATCAAAGACAGAGACTATTGCCTCACACAACCGCAACAGGTTGTCGGCGGGAATGAAATCCATCAAATGTTTGGCGGAATGGGGGAACGAGCCCAACCCACCACCAATCAAAACTTTAA
>PCTK01000207.1:4985-5129 GCA_002786505.1 Nitrospinae bacterium CG22_combo_CG10-13_8_21_14_all_47_10
CTGATCTTGAACTTTCGCGGCAGGTTCTGGGTCAGGTCTTTGCGCAGAAGATATTTTGAGACCGCCAGGGCATAGGGGGAGACATCAAACACCTCCGTGGCGCAGGTCCCGGCTTTGTGGCAGGCGGTTACATTACGAACCGTG
>PCTK01000233.1:0-14061 GCA_002786505.1 Nitrospinae bacterium CG22_combo_CG10-13_8_21_14_all_47_10
AGCGTAAGCGAAGACGTGGTATTTCACCTTAGCTTTCGTGCCCGGAACGGGTAATCTCGGGGTTGTGCAAAGACCTCTTTTTTGAGGCCGCAATATTTAAGGTAACAACGGGTTCGTTAAATTTTTTGTGTTAGAAGGAGGAAACTATGCTTCGGCTGGTATTGTTTTTAGGGACGAATTTGGCGATCGTATTATTGATCAGCCTGACGTTTCGACTGCTGGGTTTGGAAGGGCTACTCCAGCAAAACGGCATTGATCTGAATATCAATGCCCTGGTAATTTACTCTGCGATCATTGGGTTTGCGGGCTCCTTCATTTCACTTCTCCTTTCCAAGCCGATGGCGAAAGCGGCGATGCGAGTCCGGGTTATTATGGAACCGCAGAGCGATATCGAAAGGTGGTTGATTTCCACGGTTCGCTTGCATGCCGACCGCGCTGGAATCGAGATGCCTGAGGTGGGCATTTTCGATCAGCAGTCGCCAAATGCATTCGCTACGGGTTGGGACAAAAACGCGGCACTCGTGGCATTCAGCACTGGATTGTTAGAGAACATGGGGCAAGGAGAAGTCGAGGCTGTGCTTGGCCATGAGATCAGCCACGTTGCGAACGGCGATATGGTTACGCTTGCCCTGATACAGGGTGTTGTTAATACATTCGTGATTTTTCTTTCCCGTGCTTTAGGGTTCCTTGTTGACCGGCTGGTTTTCAAGGTCGAGCGCGGACACGGGCCGGCGTTTTGGGCAGTATCTATCGTTGCGGAACTTGTGTTCGGAGTCCTTGCCATGATGATTGTCATGTGGTTCTCCCGAAGGCGCGAGTTCCGTGCTGATGCCGGTGGGGCATCATTGGCCGGGCGGCAAAATATGATCAATGCGCTTAAACGGCTTCAGGCGGCTCATGTTCCCCAGATGCCGGATGAGATGGCGGCCCTTGCTATAAACGGTGGTCGGGTGCAGGCATTGTTTTCCAGCCATCCTCCGATAGGAAAACGCATCGCCGCCTTGGAACAAGGGAGTTAAGTTGCCAGAAAAAGTTCAGTCCCTTTAATTGACCCACCTGACCTATTTCCCACTCAATGATTTCGGTCATAGGGGGTTATTTAAATCCGGGTTGGTCTGGCTTCAGGGGGATTGCAACTTTGTTTTCATGACTGAAGCGCTAATTATATTTCAGGGCGAATGGCTAAGCGACTTCATAATTGACACTGACCATCCAGTCTGAATAATTGGGATCAATCGCTTTAAAATTCTGGATGATTTCCTGTTTGAAAACAGTTTCCAGCGGGCTTCCGCGACCGGGCCATATGCGAAACTTGATGCGAAGAAATTCCTTGCCGGACGGGGACTTTTGGCAACCCATAAATTCCGGCGGTGCCCGAAAGATTCCAGGGAATTGGTCTTCGATGTCTTTTAAGACCAGTTCTGCAACTTTTTCCATTTTTGTTTTATGTTCAACATCTTTGGAAAGCATAATGTCGGCAAAACACCTGATATAGCCCCGCGGGTAGCTAATAACATTGGAAATGGTGCGATTAGGAATAGCGACCAGCGACCCCAGTGAATTCTCAAGGACGGTAAAACGCATACCAATTTTTTTGACGATGCCGGACTGTCCGGAAATTTCGACCGTATCTCCGACATCAATCAAGTCCGCAAAAATCAATGTGAGCCCTGCCACCAGATCCTGAACCAACCCCTGAGATCCAAACCCAATGGCCAGCCCCAAAATTGAAGCGCTGGCCAGATATGCGGTTAAGGAAACACCAAACTCGGATAAAATAAAACCCAGAGACCCAAAATACAGGGAGAACATGGTCACGCTTTTTATTAATCCCGCAACCGTGATGGTTTTTGCCAGGGAAGCAGATCGTTTCGCGGAGATATACTTTTTCCCGAACCTCTCAACCCCGAGCACGATCAAATGCACGGTGAACGCAATAGCCAGTATGAGAATAACCGTTTGAAGGTGGTTCATAGGTTCAATAAGTTTGTCATTGGTTTTAACCGGCCACTTTCATCGGCCGTTATAATTTTACCGCATAAACCTTAAAGGAGCGAAGCCCAAAGAAACTGATTTGGGCAAAGCAAACATGGAAGACGTGAAATTAAATTTCCCGCAAAAATGGCTGGCGATAACAGCTCAGTCCCCGTTCTTCGCAAAAAATAGTTCTAAGGCGTTTTTAAAATTTTGCCGCAGTTGAGCCAGACGGCTGGGAGTTACCGTTAATCGTTTTTTATCAAACCACGGGTCGGCAAGATACAGGGCTCTGCTCATTTCAATTTGGATGCAGGGGATGGGTTTGTTCCCATAGGTTCTGGTTATGAAACCACCGGCAAAGGGTTTGTCGATAACCACATCATCATCGTTCAATGCAAAAGCGGTCTGGAAGCAATGGGCCATGTGTTGCACGATTTCAGCAGGACAGCTTTTCCCGTGGTAACTTCCCAGGCAGAATTTAGGCCTTATATTTCCGGGGTCGGGGGATATTTTCGGCCCTACAGCTTCCATAGTGTGGCAATCCAGCATGAGTTCCAGTTTTTTTTGCGAGTCTAAAATTGTTCGAATGGATTGGTGATACGGGTGATAATATTTCTCCAATAGGAGATCGGCCCATTTGCCATCCAACTCCTGACCAGGATGATAAATGGGTTTTCCTAAACAGGTCATGGACTTGACGACCCCATCTGGATTTTCCGGTGGCCGGTCATTGATATCGCGATTTAAGTCTACAAATGCTCTTGCAATAGTTCCTTCCACATAACTCAATACCTCATTTTTAATTCCATAAATTTCCCGTGTTAAGGCATCACTATCCTCAAATTGATCTTTGGGAGTGATGCAAACACGGCGGGCTATTTCTTCCGGGATCCCGGTGCCACCGTGAGGAACGGAAATCAGGATGGGGAGTTTATTCATAGGTTACGGACCGGCGGCTGTCCCGTCCCGGCGAATTTCTGCCACACCCTGAAACTGCCCGGTGGTTTGGGACTTCAGGACGGCGTGGATGGCACCAAGAAAAAATGAATAAGGTTCTCGCTGGTCTATTTTGTAACCAGCTTTTTGCAAATAATCAGTGATGGCCGGATCAAACCTTTCGGCCTCTATAGACAATTTGCCCCCTACGGTACAATGGATTCTTGGCCTTATCATAGCTTCGCTAATGGGCTGGTCTCCATCTACAATATGAGAAAGAAACTGACTCGTGGCAGAAAAAATACGCTCACTCCCGGGGCTCCCTGCAACCAGCCAGGGTTGGTTGTTGTAAAAGGCAATGATGGGAGCAACTGAACTCCAGGGAATTGCGTTTGGCCTTAAATAATAGGGATGCGAAGGATCTTTGGTATCCAGTGAACTCATATAGTTGTTGTATAAAAACCCCAGTCCACGGGCCGCCACCTTTGAGCCGTATACCAGTTCAATAGATTGGGTGATGCCGATTGCGTTGCCTTCTTTATCCATGACAGACAAGTGTGTGGTGTCGTTGTTTAATGTGAAAAGTTCTGTCATGGGCAGGGTAGGGTCGATTTCGTCACGGATGGAAGCCGAAAGGTTTCTGGCGAATTCCAGGCTGAGAATTTTATTATCGTGTGGAAGCTGAGGGTAGATATTGGGATCAAACGGGCGCTCTTTATGGTTTAAAAGCCCTTTCCGGAAAGTTTCAGCAAGAAAGTGATACATTTTGGCAGTAGGATTTTTGAAAAATTTTGAAGGGAGATTTTTCATCATTTGCAATACCAACAGCAACGTTCTCCCTGCTCCGGGAGGAGGGCATGTGTATATCTTAACTTTGCGATAACCCCTGCGGATGGGCTTTCGCTCGACCGGCCAGGGTATCAAGGCAAGGTCTTCAGCCCTCAAGAACCCTTCATGGAACCGCATGTCTTCATCAATTTGTTTTGCTATATCCCCGGCGTAAAACCCCTTAACCCCATGCCGGGCCAGATATTCAAGTAGTCCGCCTAAATCCTCCTGAACGAAGGGCTCCCCGACCTCATAAGGCTCTTTCCCCTCTTTCAGGAAATATTTGGCTCCTGAAAGGGAATCCATGCAGAGAAAATTTTCCAGTTCCCGTTTTTGCAGGTCGTGTTGTAATTGGGTGATGCGATAACCCTTGCGGGCAATTTCGATGGCGGGCAGTAATATTTTTGACCAATCCAGCTTTCCGTAGCGAAAATGAAGATAACCCAGAACAGCAGGAGTGCTGGGTACGGTAGCGGCTTTGTATCCGCGGAATCTCTGGGTTTTTTGATCAATACGGTCAATATGAGCAAGCGAGGGGACGCGGCTGGAGCCATCCAAAGCAATGGTGTTGCCTTTATAATGGAGAATGGCCATTGATTGTCCTCCCAGTCCGCTGGCTTGAGGCTCGCACACCCCGAGGGCAAATGCAGAGGCGACGGCGGCATCAATGGCATTTCCACCCTGGCGCAACATTTCAACGCCAGCCTGAGTCGCTTCAGGGAAGGCCGTTGAGACCATTCCCTCAACAGAGACTGCGCATTTGCCATCATCTGTGGGGCGGAATCTTCCCTCAATATGCTCCAGCTTCATAGGTTGAAATTCTTCGAAGAAAGATAAATGAGATAAGCAAGAAGAACACTTCGGTCGATCAAGCTGTCACGCACGACATGCTCATTGTTACTGCCATAGCCGCCCGTTACGGGACCCAGACCATCGAGAGCGGGAACCCCCTCTGTGATATTGGACAGGCAGGAGCCAACACTGGTTTCGGATTTTTTGACCCGGACTTCGACTAAATCAGCTATTTTCTCAACATGTTCATAAAACCTGATGGTCCTTTCATTTTCCAGAAAAGGTTTGCTCTGTGATTTTTTTGTTACGTGAACTTTAATATTGTCCTGGGGTCTTGATGCAAAGATTTGATTGACCTGGTCTTCGAGCTTTATTTGCTGGTCCGGGCTCCGATAACGAATCACAAAGGACAAGGCCGCGTGGAAGGCGGGCTGGTCTTCCATACCTTTTGTCTGCAAACCCGTAATGGTGATAAAGATTCCATTGGGCGCGGCATTTAACTTTCTCAAAGAATTGATTTTCTGGGATGCGTACAGGATAGGATCGCTGGCTTCTGATGAAGACTTAAACTTCTGTTTGCTTTGATGGCGATTTATTTCAATTTCATACCTTAAGCTACCGGAACAGGATGTCATGATCTCTCCACTCAAACCAGCTCCACTCAGCCCCACAACGTATTTGGATTTTGCGGAAAGTTCTTCGATCACCGGTTTTGAAGAGCGTTCTCCAACCGACTTGTCTGGAATCAGGAGAACCCCGCATTTGACTCTTCGCAGACTACGGGTATAACGCAAGGCCTTAAGAGCGCCGAGCAAAACGGTGATGCCTCCCTTGCCACGGGCCACCCCGGTGCCATAAATCCGACCCTTTTCTTCCAGGAACGGGTTGTAATCTTCAAAGTCTATAGGGTTATCCATATTGCCAATGACCAGAATATCATTGGCTTCATCCATATGATTCGTGAGGTATATAATATTTCCAAACTCAGCGCGAGAATGCACATGGCGGTTAAAACCTATCTGCCCCAGCTTGTTTGAGATCCATCGACCCAGCGAATTAACGCCTTCAATATTTTCAACAAAGGAATTAATTTCCACCATTTTCTCAAGATAGTCTTCCATTGTTCTAAGGTTGCCTCTCAGATAACTCCGCAATCGAATTCTGAGAGGGTCTTTTTTTGTTTTCCATTCCGGTTCTTCAATGGCAACCTGATCCATTTGCTGACTGCCAAAATAACGTTCTACGGCAACATCCAACATGCGGTTGACCATCGTTTCGTAGGTATAGCCTGCTACTTTAGCGGCATGGAAATAGGACCCTGTTGCCCCCAAACTTGCCATTGAGTTGAGTTCCAGAATATACAGGTTTCCTTCACGATCCATTCGGTAGTCAACACGGCAAAAATCATAAATTCCCAGCACTCTAAACGTTTCTTTTGTTAGCCGGTGGAGTTCGTGCTCCAAGCTGGCAGTAATTTTTGCCGGACAGATTTTGGCTTTTGGTTTTTTAAGTTTGTCCTCCAGTGATTGGATTGCATTAGGGTCTCCTTCCAGATCGATTTCTACGATAGGTAGAATTTCCGGGTCACGATTGCCCAAAAGGCCGACGGCAAACTCTCTGCCGGGAATAAACTTCTCAACCAGGACAGGTTGTTTGAATTGCTCCACCAGGCTGGTGATTGCAGATTTTAACGCAGGCAAATCATGAATCACCTGAATTCCCATGGAGACTGCTTCCATTTTAGGTTTGGTGATAACCGGAAAAGGCAGGTCTTCGGGAATTTGATCGGCATTATAAAAAACCCAGTAGGGAGAGGTGGGCAATCCTGCGGCCTGAATCATTACTTTTGTGGTTACTTTGTCCAGAGCTATTCCGTGTCCTGCGGGGCTGGACCCGACATAGGGCACCCCCAGCATTTCCAGCAAAGAGGGGATATGGGTATACCGGCTGACCCCTTGCAGGCCATAAGCCATATTAAATACCATTCCTGGTTGTTCACCCTGGACAACTCGGGGCATGAAGTTCTGAAGTTGCTCGATGACGTTGATGTTGCCGTCAATGATACGAACATTGTGACCGCCTTTTTCCAGGGAACTTGCTACACGCTCAACCGTTTGTGGGTTATACGTTTCCTGGTTTTGCATTCCGAAGATGTTGATGACTCCTTCAGCATCCTCTTGTTTGTTGTAAATGACAGCAACTTTCATGGAGATTCCTGTTTTGGGTCGAAGGCTATTCTTTCAAATTAAGTCATAACAGAGCCAAACAAAAGGGAAAAATCCGGCGAAACGGTTTGATCAACCGGAATGCAAGGGCAGGTTCAGCCTATTAACTTTCTGGAATTATCAGGCTCAGGCATGTGACGGCGCCATCGGCTTTTTCGAATTCGCTCATTTCCAGTTCCAGGGTCTTGAACCCATGAGCGAGAATTTCATCGCGGACATTGGGGAACCCGGCGGGTATCAGTACCAGGTTGCCCAATGCCAGGCAATTGGCGGCATACGACTCGCTTGGGTTCACTTCGATCCAGTCAAAGTGTTTCAGGTTGGAAGTATCGACCCGCGTTGGATCAATGACTAACAGATTGTTCCCGATGAAGGTGGTTGCGCTTTTGAGGTGCAAGCCTTTTGTGACAGCAACCGGGACTACTTTTTTAGCAGTTAGTTGGGAGAGGGCTTGTATGGCTCGCAAATTGGTACGCTTTGAAAGTCCCACAAAAATGGTTCCGGGAGTATCCATCACGTCCCCACCATCAAGCGTCGCAGGAGAATCCAGAGTCACACAATCCCGATAGGTTTGCAACGCAGTGGCGGTGGACTGGACTTCCTCCTGGCGTGAAGGTTCTTTCATCGGGCAAAGCAGGAACTTGTCATCTAAAATAACGGCGGTGTCTTCCACAAATGTGGCATCAGGCAGATGATCCTGGGGGGGTAACTGCTCCACCCTGGCCCCGGCCTGGATAAGGGCTTTGACGTAACCTTCGTGCTGGTGCAGGGCGGTTGCAAGGTCGATTTTATTTTTGTCTGGATGTTTGGATAAAGCACGGGTGAAACCTGGTCCGGGTTTTCTCACTAGAGCTGTGAACGAGGGCATGCAGTCCTTAATCGCAAGTGGGTGTATTCATCATCCGGGAAAAATAAAGCATGGGGAAAAGCTTTTTGGCACTCCTGAGAATTTTCATGGTGGCCTTGTCAGGTTTAAGTCCCGGGGCTATTTTTTCAGGCCGGGCGACATAAGTCAGGCCATTAATCATGGTGAAATCGTGGCGGTTAAAGCGCATGACTTTACGCTGGTATTCCTCGGGGCAACCAAACAGTTTATCCAGTTGAGGAAGGAATTTTTCATCCATGGCATAAAGTTCCCCATGCATCATCCCGGCATTATCATTGGTAGGCTCAATGTTGGCCAACCCCAGGCCTTCCATTCCTTTGTTATCGATGGGAATTTTATTAAAAACTAACTGCCAGGCCGAAAGCGTGACGGAAGATTTGGATATGTATTCCAGACCTTGCTCTTTAAAATAATCCTCGTTGATCAATTCGTTGTACGCGAAAAATTGGACGACATCAGCCATTATTAAAACTCCTGTTCCAAGTCATTTAACTTATGGGTTTTATTTGATTTCTCCCCAAAGCCATGGCAAAGAACTTGCCGGTCATGAGGGAGTTATGATAGTATCAAAAAATCATTCCTACGTGATCGTCTTTTTCAATTTGGTTGAATAAATATTTCAATCCAGGGCGATTCTTGCAAATGAATAATCAGTAATAGGATAAACCTGTAAAGATATTTGGATTTTCCCCGAAGGATCTGATTCAAGGGCGATTATTTCTTTCTAATTTCAAGGAGTTGTTTATGTCAGGTAAAGTGGTCACAGTTTCAGACGCTGAATTTGATCAAACGGTTTTGAAATCCGATAAGCCGGTTATGTTGGATTTCTGGGCCGAGTGGTGCCAGCCCTGCAAAATGCTTACACCCACGGTCGAAGAGCTTGCCGGGGACTTTGACGGTCAAATCCTGGTGGGGAAACTAAATGTCGACGATAACCCCAATACCGCGACCACTTACGGGATCCGTGGTATCCCGACTTTGCTTTTCATCAAAGGCGGGCAGGTGGTTCAACAGGTTGTGGGTGTTAAATCGAAAGCGGAAATTAAAAAGGTCATTGAGGAAAGCCTGCTGGCCTGAATCCCCGGGTTTTCTGTAAGTTTTTGAATAATAAGACCCCATTACCCATGCGGGAAAATGAGGTCTTATTGTTGGGTTGACCAGGTTGCGCTAAATGGAAGTGAAAACTGGGCGCAGGCCCAGACCTTCGATCATTTCTATATCTCTTTTCGGGTCCTGACCCTTGGTTGTGAGATAGTTGCCTCCCAGAATTCCGTTGGCTCCGGCAGAGAACAGTCGCTCTTGCTGGTTGGTCAGCACTTCTTCCCGTCCGCCACAGACGAACAGGTCGATATCCGGTAAAATCAGCCGTAACAGGGCAATAGTTCTAAGGGCTTCATAATGTTCCAGAGGTTCCAGGTGGTCGAGCCCGGTTCCCTCAATGGGTTTGAGAAAATTTATGGGGAAAGATTGTGTGCCCAACTCGCGAATTGAAAAACCCAACTCGGCTCTTTGCGTGAATGATTCCCCCATTCCAAAGATTCCACCTACGCAGACCTGTAATCCCGCGGCTTTGGCGTTTTGCACAGCGTTGACTTCATCCTCATAGGTGTGAGTGGAGACGATTTTATCGAAATGGCTTTTGGCTGTTTCCAGATTGTGGTGGCACCGGTCCAGTCCGGCTTCTTTCAATTCCTTCAAATGCTCCATCGGCATGAGACCCAGGGAGCAACAGGTTTCAAGCTGGGTTTCAGCTTTGATACGCTTGATGGCCTCAATCACACGATCCAACTCCTTTCGGTCATTGAGGGATGTTCCAGAGGTAACGATGGAGAATTCATTAGACCCAAAAGCTTCCGCTTCTTTTGCGGCCGCAACAATTTGCTCGACATCCATCAACTCATATTCCGGTGAATCGGTCTTGAACGAACTGGACTGGGCGCAGAAGGAGCAGTCCTCAACGCATTTCCCGGATTTTGCGTTGACGATGGAACAGATTTTAACGTCCTGCCCTTTAAACTGTTCACGAATGCGGTCGGTCCCAATAAAGAGATAGTCCAGTTCTTCATGGGTCAGGGATTCCAGTTGTAAAGCCTGGTCATAAGAAATCGATTCGCCTTTTAAGGCGGTGTCGACCATATCATCTATCAATTTTTTGCGCATTGAAATTGTCGTCGTCTAAGGGTTGAAATGAATGCCCATCATAGTGCTTCTTTATTCATAACTCAATAGTTTCACCAATTCTTCCGCAGAATCGACGGGTGCCAGGCAGGTTCCCTGCCGACAGACATAAGCCGTGCCTTTTCCATTTATCAGTTTCCGGTCTTTCAACAGGGGAACGAGTTTTCCCGCGCTTTCAATTTGGTCTTCATAGGCGAAGGCGAAAACCGCGTTTGGGTAAAACCCTTTACGCAAAGTAGAGAGCAGTTCCTGAGTTGTGGGGTCATTTCTTTTCCCCACCACGGCAACCTCCTTGAGTCCGCCAAGATATAAATGCAGGGCCTGAAGCATGAATGCGGAGTTGAGGCCATACTCCATCAGTTCATCACTGAAATTTAATAATATTTTTTCTGCCCTGGAGGCGAGTTCAGGTTTTGCCAGATAGGCGGAAAGCCTAAGAAGGGTCAATGCGGCGTTACTGTTTCCGGAAGGTTCTACCCCGTCATACCCGCTAATTTGCCGTACTAACAGTTCTTCCCCATCGCTGGCGGTCTCGTAAAACGTGCCGTTTTCATTGGAGAATTTATCCTCAACCCTTTGCATCAACTCGTGGGCGGTTTGAATATAATGAGGTTCATAAGTGGCTTCGTACAAGTCCAGGCAGGCCGTGGCCGTGGCCGTGTAGTCGCAAAGGTAACCGTCATAGCGGGCTTCTCCATCGCGATAACGCCGCAGGATTTTTCCTTCAGGTGTTCGCAGGCGGGTGAGAATAAACTCCATGGCCCGGGCGGCTTTTTGTGTACGGTCAGCATCGCCCAGTACCCGGCCGGTTTTTGCCATGGCGCTGATCATCAGGGCGTTCCAGGAAGTGAGGATTTTGTCGTCGAGCAGAGGGCGAATGCGCTGGCTACGAACTTCAAGCAATTTGTCCCTGGCGGTTTTCAGTTCAGTCATGACATCGGCTTCCTGCATGCCCACATCTTTGGCAATGGCCTCTGGGCTCCGGGTGACGTTTAATATGTTCTTCCCTTCAAAGTTTCCGTTTGCCGTGATGTTGTAATAAGGGATGGCGACGCTGGCGGTTTTTCTTCCCAGTATCTTTTCAATTTCTTCCTGGGTCCATACATAGAACTTACCTTCAACGCCTTCGCTGTCGGCGTCCTCAGCACTGAAGAAAGCTCCTTCTGCAGAGGTCATATCCCGATCAATGTATTGCAAAAGGTCGTTAGCAAAATCGGCAAACTCTTTTTTCCCGGAGACTTGATAGGTTTCGATCAAGGCGATGGTGAAAAGGGCGTTATCATAAAGCATTTTTTCAAAATGCGGCACCAGCCATTTGTAATCCGTGCTGTAGCGCGAAAGTCCGCCGCCGATCTGGTCATAAATTCCGCCGAACTTCATGGCTTTGAGCGTGTTTTCTGTGATCGTCAGGCTGTTGGCGTGTCCCGTGCGGTGGTAATGCCGGAGCAAAAGGGAGAGCCCCATCGAAGGTGGAAATTTATTCTGTTGTTGAAACTGAAAACCGTGGTTGAGCCGGTCGTAATGTTTTTCAAATAGCTCGACGGCTTTATCTTCTCCTTCAAAACCCAAATCGCAGGGTTCGGCCAAGCCTGGTTCGCGGGTGGAAGATTGGCGGATATAGTCGACCAGGGCTCTGCCTTGTTTAGAAATCTTGTCTTGCTCGTTTTTCCATGTATTGATGAGAAACTGCAGGACATCAAGAAAAGAGGGCAGATTATAGCGGCGTTCGGGCGGGAAATAGGTGCCCCCGTAAAAAGGGACGCCGTCTGGCGTCAAAAACACATTGAGCGGCCACCCTCCCTGCTGACCCAAAGCCTGTACGGCCTGCATATAGATGCTGTCAACATCCGGTCTTTCTTCCCGGTCGACCTTGATGCTGATGAAACTTTCATTGAGCACCGCCGCCAGAACGGGGTCTTCAAAAGATTCACGCTCCATCACATGGCACCAGTGGCAGGTGGCATAGCCGATACTTACCAGAATGGGCAGGTTTTTTTCTTTGGCGATCTTAAACGCTTCGTCGCCCCACGACTGCCAGTTAACCGGGTTATGCGCGTGTTGCAGGAGATAAGGGCTTTTTTCAGTGATGAGCGAATTTGTGTATGCGTGTTCAACCATATTTTGGGTGTGGAGTAAGGGCGGTGTGTCTTTTTTCCGGTTAAAGATTTTTAAATCGCTGGAAAAAATCCGGAAACGATTTATCTACACAACCGGGATTCTTGATACGAACCCCGGGAATTTTTAATCCGGCTACCGCGAAGCTCATGGCCATGCGGTGGTCGTTGTAAGTTTCGATTTCTGCGCCAGTATAATTCCCCGGTCTCACGATCAGGCAGTCTTCTCCAGCTTCGACCCCTGCACCCAGACGGGTTAATTCCGTTGCCAGTGCAAAGATGCGGTCGGTTTCCTTGATCCTGAGGTTGCCGATCCCTTGAATCACCGTTTCTCCTTTGGCAAACAGAGCCGTCACGGCCAGGGTTTGAACGGCATCTGGCATGCTATTCATATTGATGGTGATTCCCCTCAAAGGGTTTCCTTTAATATGCAGAGCGGTAGCCTTTTTTTCCACCCGGCACCCCATTTTTTCCAGTACCGAGGCGAACTGCGCGTCCCCTTGGGCACTGTCGGGGTTGATATCGGTGAGGGTCACTTCCCCTCCTGTTACCGCGGCGGCCGCGAGAAAATAGGAGGCGCTCGACCAATCGCTTTCGACCCGGTAGGTCTGGGCTTTATACCGATCCCCTGCTTTGATTTTGAAACGCTGATACCTCTCATTTTCAACATGGATGCCGAAAGTCTTCATAATGTCGAGGGTGATATCGGCATAAGATTTTGAAGTGAGATCTCCCAGAATATGAACGCAGGTATCATTTTTGAAATAAGGAGCCGAAAGTAAAATAGATGTAAGATATTGACTGCTTTTGTCTCCGGCGAGCTTGATCTCTCCCCCAGGAACTTCCCCGCCCGATATATCTATCGGTGGACAGCCATTGCCATTGGCTGATATTGCCTGTACCCCCATTTGGGCGAGACAATCCAAAAGGTCTGCCAGAGGCCTCTCACGCATGCGTTCATCGCCATCCAGCCGGATTTTCCCAGGTGCCAGAGCCGAAAAGGTAGTGAGAAACCGCATGGTGGTTCCAGCGTTGCCAATGAAAATATCTTCATCAGGTACGGAAAGTTTTCCTCCTTTTCCGGAAACGATAAAAGCCTCGCTTTCTTCCTGAACCGGGATGCCGAAGGCTTTAAGAGCCCGAATCATGTATTTGGTGTCATCGCTCACCAGGGGTTTTTCCAACCGGCAATCTCCATCGGTGAGTCCGGCGATCAGCAACGCCCGGTTGGTATAGCTTTTCGAGCCGGGGACAGTAACGCTTGCTTGGAGATTTTCTACAGGTTTAATTTCTATCAAGGGAAAGTCCGATTGTTTTTAAAGATTTAGAGTAAGGAAATATAACACACCCCTCGACAGGGGAGGGTGTGTTATTGCCAGCATTAATTTCATGCGGGGATGAGGTAAATTAGCAGTAGGCGGTTCGACTAGGACAATTTTTTACTCTCCAGATTAAAGTTAGTCTCCTGCTTGCGGGTTTCTGCCCTGTTGTTTCATCTGGGGGATTCTGCTATGATCAAGTTTTTAAGAGGTTTGGTTCTGTTATCTTTATGTATTTAAAGGCCGTTTAGTAGTGGGGGGGGGGTGATTATGGCCGAGGATGAAAAGGGAACTTTATGGTACCGGTTGTGGGATCACAGGTCACTAAAAGAAAAACAGCGTCTGCGATCCCTGATTCCATGGCTCCTTTATGCGGTCGCTGTTTTTTACGGGGTCATTTATTTGTCGATTCTCAATACCGTCAATCGGGAGAAGACCGGAACCACTGTTAAAACCTGGTTTGGGGGAGACCGTCAGGAAATAATTGATGCCAGGGAAAGAGAAGAACGGGAAATCAAGGAAAGCTTCAAGGGCCTGCGTAAAAGGGTTTCCGGTGGGCACTAGCCGTGGCGAGCCAACCCTGGCAACGAGCGTTGTCCTAACTTATAAATATAAACACCAATTAGGTTGAAATGAAGCGTTTAATATTTATTTCTAACTGGTTTTACCTGTTTTCTCTCAGCCTGTGGGTTGGAGGGATGTTTCTGCTCGGTATTCTGGTAGAAATCATGGTGCGAATAAATTTGAAGGAACAGCCGCTGGTGGCCAGCACTATCATGAACAAAATCATGGATGTTTTTAATGTC
>PCTK01000233.1:14074-22824 GCA_002786505.1 Nitrospinae bacterium CG22_combo_CG10-13_8_21_14_all_47_10
CCTGCATCATGCTTATGGTATTGGCCGAGGTGATCAAATTTCTCGTGGCTAAATACAGTTCCGCCGGTTATGAGCCGCAAGTGGTGACCAGGCGTAAATACACTCGCGAGGTGGTCCTGGCGGTCATGGTCGCTCTGGCTTTGTATATCGGAAGTGTTCTCAGGCCGGAGATGCATGCTATGGATCAGCTTAAAAAGGCAAACCCTTCCGATCAAAAACTGCAAATCCAGTTTGACCGCTACCATTCCAAGTTGACCTGGATCTATACCGTAAATATGATTCTGGGCCTGACCTTGTTCTATATTAATGGCAAAGAAATGGCCCGCTTCTCCATCAGGCGTGGGTCCGATGAGCAATAGCTCTCTCTGGTGGGCAAAAGGGGTGGGCGGCTTGATGAGCTTTTGCCCCATTGTCTCCCGCAAGAGTGGGCCGAGAGGCCGATTGAGGGCATGATAAAGATATTTCAAGTTGTTAGCGGAGGCTCTCCGCTTAAATGGGCGTTGGCGGGTTTCACCTTATTTTTGTTTTTTGCAGGGTCGGTTCTGGCTAAACAAGTTGTTGAGGGTGTTCATGATGATCCTGGGGAGCCCAAAATTTCCGTTGCCAGACCCGATCCCGATGATGTTTCAAACATGGCCTTCATCCGGTCAGGCAAGTTTCTCCGCGGTTCCAATTTTGAAGAAAACAAGGCGGCCTTTAAAATGTGCCGTAAGTTTGATAAAGCCTGTAAGCTCTGGTGGTTTTCCGATGAGTACCCGGCAAAGCTGGTGTCGCTGGATAACTACTGGATAGACATCTATGAAGTGACCAACGAACAATATCTGGAGTTTGTAAAAGCCACCGGGCATCCCCCTGCTTTGGATGATTCGTGTACCACAGACGCATGCCGGGAAGGAAACTTGTGGGACGGAGCATCTTTCCCGCCGATCATTCGCAAACAACCTGTGACGCAGGTAAGCTGGTATGATGCGGAGGCCTATTGCAAGTGGCGGGGCAAGCGTCTGCCTACAGAAGCGGAATGGGAAAAAGCCGCACGCGGCCCCAGCGGCAGTCGGTTCCCATGGGGGAATGCTTCGCCAGAGGGCCGGGCTACTTTCAACAGAAAGTGGAAGGGCATGTACACCATGACAGATGTTGGCAGTTATCCTGAGGGCGCTTCGGTTTATGGGGCGTTCGATATGGCGGGCAATGTTTGGGAGTGGGTGGGTGACTGGTATGATCGCACCTACTACACCAAAGGAACAAAAAGCAATCCCAAGGGCTGGTCCAAGGGAGAGTTCAAATCCCTCCGTGGTGGGTCCTGGGTCAATTATGCCGATTCTTTGAGGAGCGCATTTCGAAGATGGAGCCGGCCCGATGTCCGGTTCAACGATACTGGTTTTCGCTGTGCCAAGACTGCCCCCCCTGATATGAAATTCGTGAATTAATCATGACTGACAAGCCAAAAAGATCCGATGGGTTGACCGACCGGGAACGGGAGATGTTAAAGCCCTATCTCTCCCATGTGGATGCCAATGTATTTGCGTTGGGGAACTTGAACCCTGAGGTGATCGGGGGGGCACTGGCCCGCTACAGCCGGGCACCGACCGGATTCAAGGAAACGGTCGCGCGCGAATTTTTAAATCAGGATGGCAGTCCCAATGATGTCAAGGGTTCCCAGATGATCGACCGGGTGGTCAACAAGTTTGGGGATGAATCTGTTGCCGAACTGGCGGTCGCTCCCCTTTGCATGGAAGAAATCTCGAACCTGATGACAAAAGTCATCGAAGACTGCAGGATAGGGGGGTCACCCATCGAAGAGTCGACCCGTTATGTTCTCTACGATGCCAAAAAAAATGGCCGGTGGCGTTATGTGTGCCCGGACAATATCAGGGAGTCCGGACTCGGCAATGCTTTTGTGGCGAATATGGACTTTCTTTTTGAGACCTATGCCGCAATGGTAGAGCCCATGCAGGGTTTGTTTCGAAAGCGCCTGACGGAAGACGCATTTGAGATAGAAGTGGAGCGCGATGGCAAGATTCAAAAGGCGGGACGGAGCTCTCTGGAAGGCGAAAACGAAATCAAGGCGCATCGCATTGCCTACAGTTTTACTATTCGCAGTGCGGCGTGCGATGTGATCCGCTGTATCCTTCCGGCCTGCACCCAGGCCAATGTCGGGTTGGTGGGCAACGGGAGGTTTTACTCCGGTTTGATTACTAAACTGTTGTCGCACGATTTATGCGAAGCGCATGAGCTTGCAGGGTCGATTCGTACAGCCCTCAATACCCAGATTCCCACTTTCATTAAACGAGCCGGGCGAAATGCTTATATGGCGGACAATCATCATGCGATGAGGAAATTGTGTCAGGAACTTTTTGCCTCGGTCCATATCGAAACCTCAGCCGAAGTGGAATTGCTGGGAGATAGCCCCGAAGACCAGTGGGTCAATCTTTTGTCTAATATGATTTTTCCCTATGTCAGGCACTCTTCCTGCCAGATTCGTGGAATTGTGAAAGGCTTGCCTGAAGAACGCAAAAAACAAATTTTCGCGTCCTATATCGGGTCGCGGCAGAGCAAGCGCGATCGCCCCGGCAGGGCACTGGAATATGGCTATCCCATTCAATTTGATATTCTTGCTGGATTCGCCGAGTACCGGGACCTGCAACGCCATCGCATGCTCACCCAGCAAAGGCAGGACTTGGGGATCGATTTGGGTTATTCGGTGCCGGAGGAGATTGATGAAATCGGCATGGGACAGAAAGTGCAGGAATGTTTTGAGCGCACGGAATCCCTGCACCGCGACCTGAAACGGGCCGGGATGGAACAGGAAGCGCAATACGCTACCCTTTTCAACCACTTCATCCGCTGGAATGTGGGCATGAATCTCAGGGAGCTGGGGCATCTTGTTGAACTGCGTACTCAGAAAGCCGGTCACCCCAAATACCGGCGCACGGCGCAAATGATGGCTCGTCAATACCTCAAACTCCACCCGGAGATGGAACCGGTCCTGCAATTTGTCGACTACAACGATTACGATGGCGGCATCACACGTGCGGATCAGGAAGCCCGCACGGCCCGCAAAAGCCTTGCCTCCAACCTCTTTGACGATCAGGACGACTAAACAACAACCCCCTCCTTTTCGCGTGACTGGGCGGCAGGAGGGTTTTGAGCGGTCAGGAATGTTGAGCCCGTTTATTTTTCCGGCTTCGCCTATATGGCCGGATAACCATGGTGGACTACGATCATTCCATTTCTTCTTCTTCAGGCAATTTGTACTATTTTCATGAGATTTTTAGAAAAATTTCTGATTTTATGTTAGTCTTATGCGCTTTATTATTCCCCCAAACCATTCTTGAATGAGAGATAAAAGCGATGAAGATTGGTATCCCAAAAGAAGTACATGCTGGCGAAAAAAGGGTGGCCACCACTCCGGAAGTCGCGACACAGCTTATCAAACTGGGTTTTGAAGTCGCGATTGAGGCTGGTGCCGGTTCTGCCGCTCATTTTTCTGATGCTTCTTATGTCGAAGCGGGCGTGACCGTTGTCAAAAGTGCCAAAGAGATCTGGACTGAAAGCGATATTATTTTAAAAGTCCGTGGTCCTGAACTTAATCCCGACCTGAAAACCGAGGAAGTGGACCTGCTCAAAGAGAACCAGATCCTTATTTCGTTTCTTTGGCCGGCGCAAAACCCCGATTTACTCAAAAAACTAGCGGAGAAAAAAGTCACTGCCCTGGCGATGGACATGGTGCCGCGCATATCGCGTGCCCAGAAAATGGATGCGCTCAGTTCAATGGCCAACATTGCCGGGTACCGCGCAGTGGTCGAGGCGGCTCAGCATTTTGGTCGATTCTTCACTGGACAGATCACTGCGGCGGGGAAGATTCCTCCTGCGAAGGTACTGGTCATCGGTGCGGGCGTTGCCGGTCTTGCCGCCATTGGTGCGGCGAAAAGTATGGGGGCTATTGTACGAGCCTTCGATACCCGGCCGGAAGTGAAAGAACAGATTGAGAGCATGGATGCGGAATTCCTGGAACTCGACTTTGAGGAAGATGGGTCGGGATCAGGCGGTTACGCAAAAGTGATGAGTAAAGAGTTTATTGAAGCGGAAATGGCACTCTTCGCCGAACAGGCCAAGGAAGTGGATATCATCATCACCACAGCGTTGATTCCGGGAAAACCGGCACCCGAACTGATTTTGGAAGACATGGTAACTTCCATGAAAGACGGTAGCGTGATTGTAGACCTTGCCGCTGAACAAGGCGGTAACTGCAAATTGACCAAAGCGGGAGAAGTGATCAAGGTGCACGGAGTTTCAATCATCGGTTATACCGACCTGCCCAGCCGGTTGGCATCGCAGTCGAGCCAGCTATATGGAACGAACTTGCGTCACTTGCTGACGTACATGTGTAAGGAAAAAGACGGCAACGTTAAAGTTGATTTTGAAGACGAGGTGGTTCGCGGAGCCACAGCGGTTAAAAATGGCAAGATCACTTTCCCGCCGCCCGCGCCAAAACTTTCCGCGGCACCCGCCAAACCGGTGGAGACCGCCAAACCTGTAGAGGCCAAGGAAGAAAAACCCTCGGCGATGGGTCCGTTTATCACCTTTGGCGCAGGAGCCCTGGCCTTGCTTGGCCTGGGTTCGGTTGCGCCGGCATCATTCATGGCGCATTTTACGGTTTTCGTGCTGGCCTGTTTTGTAGGCTACATGGTTATCTGGAATGTGACGGCGGCTTTGCATACGCCGCTCATGAGTGTGACCAACGCCATCAGCAGTATCATTATCATCGGGGCTCTTTTACAGATCAGTTCCGGGGACAAGGCGATCATGTGGGTGGCCGGATTTGCGGTGCTGATTACATCCATTAATATTGCAGGCGGATTCGCGGTGACGCGCCGCATGCTCGAAATGTTTCGTAGATAGGAGGCGGGAAGATGAGTGAAGGTATCATAACCGCCTCTTATGTCGGGGCAACTATTTTATTTATTCTGGCGTTAGGCGGCTTGAGTAACCAGGAAACCTCAAGGCGCGGCAACCTTTTTGGAATGATTGGCATGGCCGTGGCCTTGATCGCCACGATTTCCAGTGTGACGGCTAATCTGGGAATTTTGATTGCCGGACTGCTGATTGGCTCAACCATCGGCATAATTTTGGCCAAACGGGTGCAGATGACACAAATGCCCGAACTGGTTGCGATGTTGCACAGTCTTGTGGGATTGGCGGCGGTATTGGTAGGGTTCGCCAATTTCATGGATCCCGGAAGGTTGCAACATTTCAGCGGGATCGAATTAACAATTCACGATGTGGAGACCTATCTGGGAATCCTGATAGGAGCCATCACCTTATCAGGTTCTGTTATCGCATTTGGAAAACTGAGCGGTAAAATTGGCGGGAACCCGTTGTTGTTGCCGGCCCGGCATTGGCTCAACCTTGGCTTGTTGCTGTCATCCATCTGGTTCTGTGTTGAATTTGTCGAGCAATCGGCCGCGGGTAGCGGCACGGTTCCATTGTTGATCATGACGGGAATCGCATTGCTGTTCGGGATTCATATGGTCATGGCCATCGGTGGTGCGGACATGCCCGTTGTTGTTTCCATGCTCAACAGTTATTCCGGCTGGGCGGCTTCCGCGACGGGTTTTATGCTCAACAATGACCTGCTTATTGTCACCGGGGCTCTGGTTGGGAGCAGTGGCGCTATCCTTAGTTACATCATGTGTCGCGCCATGAATCGCAAGTTCCTTTCGGTTATTGCGGGGGGGTTTGGCACGACATCAGGGGGCGCATCTTCAGGAGAAGAACAGCAGGGCGAGGTCATTGCTCTGGAAGCCCCAGAGGTTGCAAGCTTACTGCTCGAAGCAAAAGAAGTCATGATCATTCCGGGTTATGGCATGGCCGTGGCGCAAGCCCAGCATATTGTCTACGAAATCACCAAAACTCTCCGGGCAAAAAAGGTAAATGTGCGGTTTGGCATTCATCCTGTTGCCGGGCGCATGCCGGGGCATATGAATGTTTTGCTGGCGGAAGCCAAGGTGCCTTACGACATTGTTTTTGAAATGGATGAAATCAATGATGATTTTCCGAAGGTGGATGTTTCGATCATCATTGGCGCCAACGATATTGTCAACCCTTCGGCACAAACTGATCCCAACAGCCCGATCGCGGGCATGCCGGTTATGGAATGCTGGAAGGGTAAAACAACTATTGTGCTGAAACGCGGTATGGCGACCGGCTATGCCGGAGTGCAGAATCCATTGTTCTACAAAGAGAACACGCGCATGCTGTTTGGTGATGCCAGGGCCAGCCTGGATGAGGTTTTTAAAAATCTTTAGTTTTCATCGGGGAATAGTGAACGCCACATTTCCTTTTGAAGATGGCACGAGAATAAGATTGCGGGCGTAGTCAAAAGAAATGCCCGCCGGAGTCAGAATATTTTCCCGGATGATTTTTGTCCGGGAAAACTTTTCGACTCTATAGATTTTTCCTTCCGCTATATCAGAGACCAGTAAATTATTTTCCCGGTCCCAGTCCACTCCACATAAACTTTTAAATGTATTTTGAATGACAGGCGTGATCCTTCCATCAGGTCCAACTGCTAAAATTTTACCCGTGGCCCGGGTCACAACAATAAGCCGGTTGCGTACAGGGTCATACACCATCCCACTGGGGTTTCCCAGACGGTTGTCTTTCTTGAACACCGAAACCTTATGGTCGTTTCCGGTGTCCACTTTGTAAATGGCATTCGCCAGGACATCAGAAATGTAAAGGTTGCTCTCATCATCGAAAGCCAGGCCTTTTAACCGCTTGGCACCGATGCCGGTGAAATCAATATGCCCCAGAGGCCTGCCGTTGTTTTTATCAAACCAGCGTAAGGAGTCGATGTCTGTGACATAAAGTTTATTGCCTTGAAGGGCCAATCCTCCCGGAGCGTTCAGGGTAATTTGCGGACTTCCTCCCCGGATGAAAAGTAGAGGTTTCCCGGATCCGTCAAGTTTGACGATGAAGCCGTTATTGTCCCGGTCCGCCGGAGCGCCGTTGGTGCTGGATATGAAATAATTCCCGAGGGCCGGGTCAACAATAAAACTCTGCGGAGTTTTTAATCCGTCCACACGAAAGGCTTCAACCGGGTGGGTGGGTAAGATAAAAAGCAGGACGGCAAATAAATTTGCTACTATGGTTTTCATGGTACGAACCCGCAAATTGTATGAGAGGTTTTAAATCACCCCATCTATCCAGGTCAGTATGCCCAAATCGCACGGCAAAAATGAAATTTATTTAGGAATGACGTTGATGGGTACCACCGGACTGGCTATGGGCTGGGTGATGCACAGTCCTCTTCTCATGGCGATTGCCGGAGCGCTGGGGCTGGTGGTCGGCGGCTTTGTCGGCTGGATCGGCGGTCGACGTTATATGCTCATCATCTGCCTGGGAGTTTTAATCGGCACCTTCTTTGGTTACCGTACTGGCGATCAGGATATCCTCATCATCGCCGCTGGTAGCGGCGGTGCCATTGCCGGGTTCATGGGCGCGCAACTCGAACAGTTCTTCAACCGTCACTAGTACTATGACAATTTAATATTTATCTATACAGTAATTAAATGTTTTTCTGGCTTTGCCTGTTGTGAATGTCCAGTTAATCTTTACCCGCTTCCTGTTGATCTTTCGATTCCAGGCCTTGACCCGCCTGATGAGATCCTTGAGGCTGGCTATCCGGTCTTTCCCAAGGCATTGCCTGGACAATAATCCAATCTCGATCTCGGCCTGATTGAGCCAACTGCCATGCTTCGGCGTATAATGAATCGTGAAAGCTTTCCACAGCTGACTCCCTTTTCCTGGGCCATAATAATCCGTCAGAGATTTCTCTTTGTGGGTGTTCAAATTATCCATGACCAGATGCCGCGTCTTTCGCCCCGGATAGGCCCTCGCTATCCGCCCCATGATCTTGGCGAATGTATTCGCCTTTCTATTCTTCGTTACCCACGTCAAATGACGTCCAGCTTGCGGTTCCACGCCGCAAAAAACATTGCTGGTCCCGCGTCGAACATACTCACTGTCCTGTTTGCCTGTCCGCCCGGGTCTGGACGGCCTGGCGGGCCGAACGTCTTCAAGAAGTTGCAGGCTCTTCTCATCCAGACAAATCACCGGTTCCTTCGGATCCCACGGTTTCTCATAAAGACGAAGAATATCCTCCATCCTATCGATATATTCAGGCGTCAACTCCGCCATGCACCACATTTTTTTTTAGCCAGGGCTTCAGTTCATGATTCTTTAAAATAAGCCGGATGCTCTCACGGTTTGTCTTCCCCACGATCTTCCTTTTTACCGCCTCCTCCGCAATCAAACGCACACTCCATCGGGCATACCCTTCGGGGGGAAAAGCGCAAACCATCGCCACAATCTGGCTTATCTCTTTCTGCTCCATCCGGCGAGGCTGGCCCGGACGGGGTCGATCATACAAGGCCGCCTCTAATCCATCGCCATCGTAGTTCCAGGCAATGTTGCGAGCCGACATCGCCGTCATCCCAAGAGTCCGGGCGACTTGAGGGGACGACATCCCCTGATCCATCATCCTCAAGACCAAGGCTCGCTTGATGACTCGGCCCCTTTCTTTGCTCTTCTGAATCAAAGACAATACCTTCTTCCGGTCATTCGATGTCAATTTTACAAAAACCCTGCCTTTACGCATCTTGGCTCGCACCATCTTTCCTCCTTTCCCCGGACTATTCCAGAAATAAGGATAGCACAAGCAACAACCCCATTAAAGATATTAATTA
>PCTK01000002.1 GCA_002786505.1 Nitrospinae bacterium CG22_combo_CG10-13_8_21_14_all_47_10
GGATCTCGAAGTTCCTTATATTACAAGAAGAGAGATTCTTCGCTGACGCTCAGAATGACATGCGAAAGAGTTTTTCAGCAACCTGCTAAATTCTGGGATTTGGAATGAGTACGACAAAAGCAAAATTTTGCATTGGGCAACTGATTTGCCACAAACTGTTTGACTACCGGGGAATCATTTTGGGTGTGGACCTGGAGTTCAAACAGACGGATGAATGGTATGAAAAGATGGCTCAAAGCAAGCCCCCTAAAGATAAGCCCTGGTATCATGTTCTGGTTCACCAGAGAGGTAGCCAGACCTATGTGGCGGAACAGAATCTGGAGCCGGATCCCGCCAGCAGAAATTAACGAAAGGCTGTTTTTCAATGATCAATACGGTTAAAGAGTTCAAGGTCTGGCGTGCCTATTTTTGTTTTTCACCAAAGGTCAAATCGACGATAGAGGGAATGAAGAGGTTGCGGCAAGGTGATAATGAGTTCCCCTACGGAAACCTGGAAAGCAGTGTGTTATCGACCTGCTTTCTGGCTACAAAATACCAGCCCGAAAAAGATCAGGTGGACTCACGGAGAAGGATAGGGGGGCTACAGCTTCCTGTTTCCTTCTTTAAAGAAGGTTCTACGCGCAAACCCCAAAATGTAGGCCGAAACAGTTTGATTTTGCATCTTTCGACTTTTTTAAGGTTTTATACGGCCGATGAATCTTTATTCGACTGGGTCGGACAAAAAATCCCTAATTTTGGCCAGGGTCATCCTGATCTCGTGGCCGGATTTGTCAATGGTGTTTATAATGGTGAGAATATTCTTCCTGCAGGGGTCGAGAGGTTTGTCATAAAATCCCGGAATGAGGGTATCCGCCTTGCCCATTGGAAACTGCAGGATTAATGGGTTTTTCTTTTCCTGGAGCCGCCTGCACAATGGGGCGTTAGGGAATCGTTGGCGCCTTTACTATGAAACCCGATTCGATATACAAGGGAATCCGTTATATCGGCATAGGACTCATCTTCTCCTCGCTGGCCTGGTCTTTTTATAAGGGAACGGGGCCAGAAAATCATCCCGGTGGGCCTGCTTTCAGCCGTGCGGTGGGGTTTTACACGGATGGGAAATATGAAGATGCTCTTCAATATTATGAAGCCAGCATTCGGGAAAACCCGGACTTCATTCATGCTAAAAGAGGAAGAGCCCGGACGCTGATGCAGTTGAGACGGGACCGGGAAGCCTTGCAAGCATTTAATGAAGTGCTTGAACTCGACCCAAACTCCGCAGTTTCTTTTGCAAACCGGGGCATCTTACAGGACCGGATGGGCTTGTACCCTCAGGCTATTGCTGATTATGACAAGGCCATAAAAATGGACCCTCATCTTGGAGAGGGATTGGACTGGTTCACCCGTTTTTTACAAGACCGCAAGGAAAACCCTCAGACGTTGACAGAAAGACTGCAAACTTTGCGCAGTTTGGCAGGGGATGGAAACGGCCCCGTCAAGCCAGGATAAATTTTGTGGGCAGAAAAAGCTGTTGCTATTGGCCCCATTGGCTCATGGGGTGGCCTGATTCTTTGGCGGTCGCGTGAGTATACCGCCATTTTGCTGGTCGGGTTAGATCCAGTCCTCCAGATCAAACTGTTCCCGGCATTCCCGGCTTCTCATATCCATAAACAAGTCCGCCTGGTCAAAGTTGAAATTAAAGTCTGCAATGGCTTCGCATTGCAACCCGGCGCCCTTGATTTTTTCTTCGTAGTTTGTCATTTCTTCAGAATTTCCAAATTCTAATACTACTGAAAATCCTGTTGCGGCAGAGAATCTGATTAGTTTCCTATCGTTGTCCATATTTCTCCATGGAAAAAGTGCGGGTGTCGGTTAAAATCAAACAAACCCCATCATACGCTTTGCGAGCGGGGGAGACATAAAAATATTTCCCGGATAGTAAATTTTGAGTTCCGGACCGGCAGGAGATATTAAGAGTGAAATTGTATCATGCCTTTTCATTGATAGATTCATCCCGGCTATTGTCGAACGAGAATTCAGAAAATTTTGTAAAGGTCGACTGGGTCTGTTACTTGCGCGACGAACCTCTTGTCCCTTACGAACAATTGATCGAGAATTTCCAGAACTTATCGAAAACCGCGAAATTATGGATTCAGCGTCGGGCCAATTATTTTTTATCCCACGAGGAAGTTGAGGAACTAAAGTTATACGTGGAAAAGCAATACTCTTTTTCGGTAGAGGTGGAGGCGGCAAAAACTCCCCTCCGGGTAGAACAGCTTCCCCGTTTTAATGAGCAGGATATAACGGGGACAATTATCTTGCGTGACCGGGATGAGCCTTTTTCTCTTAGTGTGGGGATCATTGGTATGGTTTCAGGCCATAGAGATTTGATCAATATCCAAACGGTGGGGGAACTGCTGGGTGAAATTGACCGGCGCAACAAAAGGTGAGGGGGTTTAGTTTTTGTGATCAAGAATTTCAAATGCGGTTTCCGAAGACCATTTTACTTTGAGGTAGTTGGGTAGAAGGGTTTTTTTGTCAATCATTGCAAGTTTGATCTGTTCACGGGTCAATCCCACCACATAGCGTAAATTGGCTCCACGCAGGTCAGCCCGGTTGAAGTTTGCGCCTTTCAAGTTGGCCCGGCTCAGGTTTGCGGTTTGCAGACCGGCATCTTCAAAGTCAACGTTATCAAGTCTTGCTCCGGAAAGGTCGGCTCCTTCCAGCTTGGTTCCCTTTAGTACGGATCCCTGCATGTGCATTTGCGCGCCTTTAATGTTCTGCATATTGGCCTCACTGCAATCGGCCTTTTTGACCCAGCTTTTAAACAACGCACATTCCCTGAGATTGGCTTTACTCAGGTTGGTCTCGCTCAAATTGGCCCCGCGCAGGTCGGCGCGCCTGATATAAGCGTACTGAAGGTTGGCTCCGCCCAGGTTGGATTTATTTAAATCTGCTCCACTAAGGTTTGCATTGGAAAGGTCTGCCTCGGACAGATCAGCATTAGAGATATTGGCTTCGCTGAGGAATATTTTTTTTAAATTTGCTCCGCGCATATCCGCGCCGCCCAGTTCCGCCCCCTTCAGATCAGCTCCTTCCAGATTGGCTCCTTTAAGGTCGGCGTTTTGAAGGTATTTTTTGGAACCTTCCAGTTTTTCCCTGAGTGATGGAGTGTGTTCAGTCATTCCTGTTTCTTAACTGATAAAAACGATAGGTGAAGGCCACCACCAGAGCCCCCGCCATGAGCAGTGCAATAGAAACCCCGGGAATCATTAATGCGATTGAAAGAGGAACAGACTCTAAAACCCATGAGAACAGTTTTTGCAGGCCCAGCCAGGACTCCGGGTGAGTCATCCATTGGTGGAAAGCCGTATTCTCAAACAGGAAGTTGAAAACTACAAAAAGCGGAAATTCCGTCCAGGTCCCATCCTGTAGCCAGATCAGAATCTGGTAACCGAAAAGGCTAAGTCCGGCCATGAAAAATATTAGGCCAAAGACTCCGGTAACGGTCAGCAGTGCGGTAATAATAAAATCCTGGAGAGTGAGCCGGGATCCCACAGAGCGAATATCGTTCCAGGCATTCAACAAACCTTTTTGGGCCAGGACTTTTAAGCCTTTAAAAAGTTCATTGAAAAACAGTCGCGCCGTTTCCATAGAACGGTAAAGGTGTGCAAGCCAGTCTTCATGATTGAACTGTGTTTGATGATTTTCTATATTCATATGACTTTCTCCTTTCGGGAATTCCGATGAGGTGATAACTTTATAAAGGGATAGTTATCTTGCCCTTCAGTCTATCCCTCTTTAGCCTATTTATCAACGGGAGCTTTTTAGAGCTGGGATTTTTTCTTTTCAGGCTCCTCTGTGGTTGGCAGTTTTTCCGGGTTGTGTTAGGTTGTTAAATTATGGACACTCTGAATGGATAAGAAACAGTGAAAGTATTGGTTTTCGGGGCAGGCGCGGTGGGGTTGGGACTTTCCAGTTTTTTGATACAAGCGGGCCACCATGTCCATCTTGTCGGAAAAGAAGAAACGGTTTCCGCGCTGAAGAAAAACGGTTTAACACGCAGGGGAATTTTTGGCCAAGTCTGTTTTTCCCCGCAAAAATTTTCGGCCTCCACGACATTGGATCTGACGGAGTCCTTTGACTTTTTTCTGGTTTGCATTAAAACATTTGATACGGAAAATGTTGCCCGCCAATTACGGTCAGAATGCGAAAATTACAGTCCCATTATTCTTTGCCAGAACGGTTGGGGGAACGCTGAAATTTTTACCCGTTATTTCCCCAAAAGCCAGATTTTTAACGCGCGGGTGATAACTGGTTTCACCCGGCCCGAACCGCATGTGGTGGATGTGACCGTTCACGCCCAATCTGTCCACTTAGGCAGTTTGTTTGATGGGGATTGCAATCAATTACAGGATTTGGCGATGGCTTTGAATCATGGGGGCCTTCCCAGCGCGGTTACCAGTGATATCAGTAAAGATCTGTGGGCAAAAATGCTTTATAACTGCGCGCTCAACGCTTTGGGGGCTGTCTTGCAAGTCCCGTATGGACATTTGGGTGAGAACGAAAACAGCCGACTGCTCATGGAACGGATTATCGAAGAAGTATTTCAAGTTATGCACGGATTGGGGTATGGGAGCCACTGGGAAAGTGCAAAGGCTTACCTCAAAGAATTTTATAGTCGGCTGTTGCCCAGTACCTATGAGCACGAATCTTCAATGTTGCAGGATATCCGTGCTGGACGACAAACAGAGATTGAAGCTCTCAACGGAGTGATTGTGCGGGAAGGACAAAGGTTGAAGGTAGATGTTTCCTGTAATGAAACCATCCGCAACCAGATTCTGTTCCTGCAAAACAAACCCAAGCCAACATGAGGTTAGATTCGCAATATGGCTTTTAGCCTTTTCCCCGTTGTGAGTGTATTGAGAGTTACGAAATTGTCTGGTCAGAAGTTTTTGGTTGTTTTTGGGGAAGAGTAATGATGAATGTTGACCCTTCTCCTGGCCTGCTTTTTGCGGTTATGGTGCCGTGGTGGCGATCAATTATTTTCTGGCAGATGAACAAGCCCATTCCACTTCCGGATACGTTGCTGTCGGAATGCAGGCGTTT
>PCTK01000142.1 GCA_002786505.1 Nitrospinae bacterium CG22_combo_CG10-13_8_21_14_all_47_10
TACCTCGAAGCAGGCGGCATCATCAACCTGCCAAACAATATTTTTTCTTTTTATCCACAGCACATGGAGATGCTGTATTTGTTTGCCCTGGCATTGGGAACGGATCATTTGGCCCAACTGACAGGATTGGGCATTGTCTTCCTGCTTCTTATCGCCCTGCACCAGTACTACAGGCAGAAAGGTTCGGCAACATACGCGCTCCTGGTTCCGGCAGTCTTTCTCTCGACTCCCGCTTTTTTTAACGTAGCCTACTCGGCCTATGTTGACCTGCAGACAGCGGCTTATGCCTTCATGGCCTTTTATTCCTGGGAGAACTGGCTCAGCCGAAAACAAACCGGTTGGTTTTACCTGATGACCGTGTTCGTGGGTGCGGCTTTGGCCACCCAACTCACCGCCATAATCGCCTTGCCCATCGCCTTGCTCGCTGTTGTCCTGCAAGGCGAAACATCTCCCAAAAAAGTTTTTGGGCAATGTTGCATCCTTGCCCTTGGCACCCTGCTTTTTATTCTGCCTTGGTGGGGAAGAAATTATTTTTTCACCGGAAACCCTTTTGCCCCTTTTTTCATGCAGTTGTTCGGCGGGGGTCAGGGCATGAACTGGGACATCACACGTTCTTTTCAACATTTCCAATATTTTTCTTCCTATGGAATGGGGCATGGAATCCTGGACTTTTTTTTATTGCCCATCAACCTGACATTTTTTGGTCAACCCCATTCCCTCAAGTTCGATGGCCAGATCGGTATTCTTTATTTCCTGCTTCTTCCAGCCCTTTTTGGACTCCGGCGGCAGTCCCTGCCTATGATTGCCGCATTTTTATTGTTTATGGTCTTCTGGTTTACCCAAACCCAGCAAGCCCGTTTACTAAGCACCCCTTTCGCTTTCCTAACCCTTTTACTAATAAAAGGATTGGAGGAATGGCTCTCTTCGCAATCGGGCAAGACCAAAAATAATGGGGAAACCTTTTTACTCGCAGTCCTGGCGCTGGGGCTAATATTCAACACTTTCCTGATCGCAAAAACCTGGGCGAGGATTCAGCCTTTACCCTATATCTTCCAACAGGAAAGTCGGGAGCCTTTTCTGATGCGGCAGATTCGGTCTTACCCGGTCTATCTTTCAGCCAATCATTTGGTCGAGAAAAATGAAAAAATATTATTGGTCTACATGAAAAACTTAGGATTTCTAATGGACAAACCCTTCTTCAGCGATTCGGTTTTTGAAGACCACACCCTGAAAAAAATAATTGATGAAGAAGTTTATGCGGGAGATATCATTAACAGGCTGAAATCCATGGGAATCACCCACATCCTGTTCAACCACAAATTCGTTTTCGGGGAGGACTCGACGTTCTCGGCTGGGGAGAAGGGAATCCTGAAAAATTTTCTAGCCCACCACGCCCAACACATACTGACAAAAAACGAGTTCTTCCTGTACCGCTTTATGCTAGACTTGGAGCCTGGAAATCCGAATAATACCTCAGGCCTTATATCCATTCCCCTGAACCATTAAAGAGTGGGTGTCAGGCTTTTATATTTTAAGGATAAAAAATATGGAGCGGCTAGTCGGGAAAAACATACTGATCATCATCCCAAAAGATTATTACATGGAGAGCGAACTCGACCCGATTCTGGAATCCATGAATGCAGAGGGAGCCAAAGTTTTAATTGCCTCCAACAAATTGAAGGAAGCTGTCGGGATGAAGGGCGGCAGGACCACCCCGGATGTCTTGATTGTGGACGCAATAGAAGGCATCACCGGCGACAGTTATGTTTCCGGTGGCAAAGGAGTGCGCCAGATAAAAGGGGTTTTTCACGGAGTCATCCTCATAGGAGGGAATGGGGCCAGATCCTACCTCTGGAAGGATGAGCTTCTGCGCCTCCTGATCAACGACCGCCATCGCTCCCATATGGTAATCGCCGGCATCGGCAGTGCTGTTCCCTGTATGGGAAAAGCCGGACTCCTGCAAAGTCTCGAAGTCACCACCGAGCCCGGCAACAAAAAAGCCATTGAGGAATTAGAAGCTTCCAAAGCAGTTCTAGTGGACGAACCAATGACCCTCACCGACCGGATTTTCACGGTGAGGGACGCAAGTGCTATACCCGCTTTTCTCGATCCTTTCATTGAAGCAGTGGCAAAAACACCGAAAAAATAAGTTTTCGCGGCACTCTTCTCAGCCCTGGCTTTTTCTTTCTTCCTGAGTTCGGATGATTTTCAATCTGAGTTTAATCGCGTCGTTCAAGCTTTTAACAATGCGATCATTCGAGTCGGGGAAGTGCAGTTTCTGGTTGAACTCATCCAGTGAATGGGTTTCAAGTATTTTGGCAAAAGCTTCATCCACAAAAGGCCGGGTCATCTGCACCACACCCTCAAAATAGACAGAAATTTTTTCGTACTTGTCCCAATTATCAAGAATGAGATTTTTGATCGTATCTCCAGCAGGCTCCCCGTCCTCCGACGTTCTTCCCGCCGGAGTCGAGGTGCCCATGATTTCATAAACGTCAACTTTAAATTCACCTTCCATATCTACCTTGCCCTCACGGGAATGCTTTCCCTAACGGTTAACAATTTTAACGGACTTCATTTCCACTCTTTCATCAGGGTTATCCCGTGAATCACGCGGCACGCTGACGATCTTGTCGGCAATATCCATCCCCTTAATCACCCGACCGAAAACGGTGTACTGGTTGTCCAGAAAATGCGAGTCCTTAACCACAATGAAAAACTGCGAACCGGCACTGTCAGGGTCTTGAGCCCGGGCCATCGACAAAACGCCCCGGTCATGAGGAGTATCGCTGAATTCCGCCTTGATGGTATAGCCCGGCCCTCCCATTCCATGCATGGATCGATCATCGCTTTTGGTATTGGGGTCGCCGCCCTGAATCATAAAACCCGGAATCACCCGGTGGAATGTGGTGCCATCGTAAAAACCTTTGTTGGCGAGGTCTTTAAAATTTTTAACGTGCCCCGGCGCCTTATTATTCAAAAACTCCAACTCAATATTTCCAAGCGTGGTTTCGATCACTGCAATTTCATTGCACTGTGCCGCGGTTCCGGTCATCAGGACACCCATCAGCCCTGCGGCAATTCCTTTAACAAAAAAGTTCATGAAACCTCCAAAAAAAGGGATAATAATCAAACTATATCAATTATTTCCGGGTTTTTCTAACTACACCACCGAAAGAAAGGATTCAACCGGGATGATTTTTAAGGGATGCATTCTAGCAGGTTGCCGGAAAAGTCTCAATAAATGTCATGAGTCTGTCATGAGCCTTAAATCAGCATTTCTCATTTGTAATTACTTTTTGGCAGGACTAGCCCTGGCCTGTCTGGTTTTAAGTGAAATTTATTCACCCCTGACCGGCCTGATATTTTCCGCTGGCCTCATTCTCTGTTTTCTTCTCGAACAATCAGGACAAATTCCAATTCGGCCAACAACCCCGATTTTAAGCTCTAACTGGGCTTTTTTACTGCTACCCTTTTTATATTTCATCTTTAACCCGCCGCTACTGGATCTGATTGCCGGGTTTCTCATTTATCTCATGTTTGCCAGGTTCATCTTTAAAATAGAATTCAACGATTATTTATTCGGTTACCTCATAGCCATCGTCTGCCTGTTGATTGGAGCCATCTTCGATCAAAGCCTGACCTTTGGCGCGATCTTCCTCTGCTTCTATCTTGTTTTAAGCTGGTGCCTGATATTTTATACGCTGATGGTAGAGCGGGTTGGCAACAAAAGCGCCGATTTCAAAACAGCGGGGAAAAACGAAACACCCGGTTTTGCCCTGCTCGGGTGGTCAACCGGTCTGGTTATCCTCAGTTTCGCCATGACGGCCTTGATCTTTCTTTCCTTTCCCCGGTTCGGGCTGGGTTTCCTCTCCCTGGAAACCCCATCATCTCCCATCACCGGGTTTTCCGACACCGTCACTCTGGGGGATGTAGGGAAAATTAAATTAAATTCCGCAGTGGTCATGAGGGTGGAATACACAAAGGGAGGAAAAATCTATCAACCAAAATCGCAAATTTTATGGAGGGGCGTGGTGCTGGACCATTACAACGGCACAACTTGGACCTCCACATTGGGCGCGGAGTTTGAAACCCGGAATCAGCCCGGAATCGGACTCAATCTCTTTCAGGTGTCCCGTCCAACAGAAGTGGTGCAACAAAATATCTATATGGAATCGTTCGACACCCCTTACCTTTTTACACACGGGATCCCCTTGTTTATGGATGGCAACTTCATTCATCTACAGATGGATAAAAATTTTGTATTTAAAACCACAGATGCCCGGTCCGGCCCAAGAAAATACACGCTGACCTCGGAAATCTCGGCCCCCGATACCAGCTATAATCTTGATCTCCCCAACAGCGATCCCTTGCTGTTTCCCGGCCGGTTTCTTCAACTTCCTGAGATCAGCCCCAAAACCAGGGACCTGGCCGAAAACCTGGCTAAAAACGCCCGCTCTAACCGGGAACGGGCAGACAATATTTTGCGTCATTTCTCCAATTTCGAATACACCCTGAAAATGGAAAATGACCCGGACAAAACCGCGCTGGAACATTTTTTATTTCAAAGAAAGGCTGGCCATTGCGAATATTTTGCTTCCGCCATGGTGATCCTGCTCAGGTCCGCTGGCGTTCCCGCCCGTCTGGTCAATGGTTTTGTCGGGGTTGAGTGGAACGAATGGGGAAACTACCTGATCGTCCGCCAAAGCCACGCCCATTCATGGGTCGAGGCTTTTCTTCCGGGAAAAGGCTGGGCAGTTTATGACCCCACTCCTCCAGACCCTGCCCTGACTAGCCTGAGCCCGCTTAACCCGCTGGCAAAGTCACTGGATTTTCTTAAAATGACCTGGCAGAGATATGTGGTTCGCTATTCTGTGCAAGATCAGTTTCAGGCGATCCAGTTTTTCAGAAGCGGTAGCCGTGATATCATGCAAAAATTTAAAAGACTGCTGAATTGGGAAACCCTGGCGCTGGAGGCACGCCACTTCGTCCCGGTTTTTCTGGCCCTGATTTTGGCCGCCATATTTTCCCTAGCCCTCAAGCGTCATTATGGCGGGGCCCTCTTCTCCAAACGCTCCCCTGTCGCGGTCATTCTTTATCGGGATATGTTGAAA
>PCTK01000119.1 GCA_002786505.1 Nitrospinae bacterium CG22_combo_CG10-13_8_21_14_all_47_10
TTTAAATCCGGGGAATTCGATCTGGATCGGGGGTACAATCTGTCACGGCGAATTCCTTTCTTTGAGTTGTCGCTCAGCCTTATTTTAAAGGAGAGCTTTGCGTAAGTCGAAAGCACCAGTTATTTTTATTTTTTGACGAACTTATTGACAAGGCAAACCCCCTACAAGGTCGTCTTCGCGAGCCGCCGTAGGCGGCGTGGCCGTGGTATCCCCTTCATTAACATTCGTGCCCTGCAAGGGTAGATCCAGATTTTCCCTGGATTGCTTCACTACGTTCGCAACGACGAGTTATGCAAAGCTCTCATTTTAAAGGCTTGAAAGGTTTTCGCCATCTTTTGTTCATGAAATATGCGGGCTAATGGGTCTATCGTTGAACGTAATGCTTCTTCCAGTCTATCCGGGCTGGACTTTTATAGGTTGGAATCGTAAAAAGCGTGTAACTCTGTCTCGCTCAGGTCTCCCGCAGGGCCATCATAAATGACTCGTCCTTCGCTTAAGGCAAGTATTCTGGAGCCGAATTCCCGCGCCAGTGCGGGCAGGTGCAGGTTGCACAACAGGGTCACGCCATCTTTTTCATTAAACTCCGTCAACAGTTCCATGATCTGCCTTGATGAAGCAGGGTCCAGGCTGGAGACCGGTTCATCGGCGAGAATCAGTTCTGGCCCCTGCAGAAGGGCGCGGGCCAGTCCCACCCGTTGCTGTTGTCCGCCGCTGAGTTCTTCCGACCTGTGTGAGGCTTTGTCGGCAAGGCCAAGCCGATCAAGAACCTGACTCGAACGCGCCACATCCTCGTCCGAAAAACAGTTCATGATAGAGGCAATGGATGAGTTCCAGCCCAGCCGACCCATCAGGGCATTGGCTTGAACCGAGTAGCGGGGAATGAGGTTGTACTGCTGAAAAATCATCCCCATCTTTTTCCTTAACTCCCTCAATCGTCCCTTGGAAGCGCCGGTAACTTCTTCGCCATCCAGAAAAACTTTGCCTGAGGTGGGTTCCACAATGCGGTTGATGCATCGCATGAGTGTCGATTTCCCCGAACCACTTTTACCCAGCACCACCACAAACTCTCCCGGCTCAATAGAGAAGGAAACCTCGCGCAGAGCGGCGGTGCCGTTACCATAGGTTTTACTGAGCCCTTCAATTTTCAACATTGCGGTCACAGCTTCGGGTCACTCAGGTTCAAATTCAATAATCGCCCCGCTTCCCGAACCGGGTCAAACAAACCATCGAGATCGGTGAATCCGCTGATGCCATATAATTTCTTAAGAATCTTACTGCCCTTGGGGGAACGCGATACTTTTTTGAGACCCTCACGAATTTTCAGTTTCAAATTTTCAGGGAGTTCCTTGCGGACAGAGACCGTATCGTTGGGAATTTCTTTGGTGTAGGCAATCACCTTGACCTTATCAAACACATCGGGAAAACTTTTGGCCACGGCTGAACGGGAACCATCATAAGCCGCCCCGCCATCGACCTCCCCCTTGTATATGGAAAGAACCACGGCATTATGCGAGCCTGCAAAAACACTTTTTTTGAAAAAATGTTCCGGGTCAAACCCTTGTGAGAGCAGAAGAGCTTTAGGATATAAATGCCCTGATGTGGAAGCAGGGTCGACGAAGGCAAATTGCTTTCCCTTTAGTCCTGCAAGATCCTGAATGCCGCTATCAGCACGCACCATGATCTGGCCCCGGTAAAAAGGACTGCCAAATCTTTGCACCACCAGCAAAAGTTCCACTCCATATTTATCATGCGCCAGAACATAGCTGAAAGTTGCCAGCCAGCCGACATCCACCTTGCCAGCACCCATCGCCTCAATGACCGCCGCATAACTGGTCGCAACTGAGGTTTTGAAATGCAGTCCCGTATCCTTCTGCAACAGATGCCCTATTTCCTGACCGCCTTTCAGGATTACCTGTGTGTCTCCGGAAGGCACAAACATCATTCGAAGCGGATTTTCAGCACTGCCTAAGGTTTGCGCCCCGGCAGAGAAAGGGAGCCAGAACAGAAGGAAAATTTGTAATAACACGGGAACCCGGCAGATAGACAAAGAAGACTCCGGAGAAAATTCAAGTCGAGTTCATTATAGCCGCCCGATCCGGAAAAAACGGCATAAAAAAAGGGGGTAAACCGCTTTGCGGCTTACCCCCTTTTAGCAAGAACCAAACTTATTTTACAAATGTGCTACGGATGTATTTAACAACATCCCAAATTTCATTGTCTTTCAGAGTTTTACCATGAGCCACCATGCCCGTACCGGCAGAGCCGTTTTTGATGATGTGGAACATCTGACCTGCTGAAACATCTTTCATGGTTTCCGCGCAGGTGAAGTTACGCGGGCTGGGTTTCAAAGCTTTACCCAGTTTGCCGCCACCATCGCCAGCATCACCATGACACATTTTACAAGCCATCGGCTTGGCAGTTTTAGTGTAGATTTTTTCACCGTTGGCCGCATCAGCCTTCCCGGTATCATCTTTGCCAGCAACGCCACCTGGAGCCGCTTTGGTTTTGCGCGGTTGTGGACACTGCCCCCCCGCAAACGAAGAACTCACTGCAACCAAGCTGAAAATAACCAACACACTCAGTATCAAAGCCTTTTTCATCTAACAATCTCCTCTTAAATAGTGAATTAAACCTGAAATTTTCACTCCAAACTTAAAATTGGGTCTGACTTTCGAATTTATCACCAGTCCGGGTTAAGGCTCCAAAAAGACGAAACCCTTTGAAAGATAAAGCCTCAAACCCATTTTGACTGGGTTGCTTCCGCAACCATCTGCAGTGCGAAAAAAGAGCATCGCATTATAGTCCATTCCAATACCCTGTCAACAGAAAATTCCCTGACTAATAAAGGTGAGGAACACACATCGCCATTCACCAAAAATTCGATTCTTTTCCCTCTGGTTCCAGGTCAGTTATCAGGCACTTTACTCCCCAACCTTCCAAATCTATAATCCATTGAGAAAGCGGTAGATTAATTGTTTTTGGATCACTGAGCTTCTCTCCACCAGGGCAATTTTTCTTGATAGCCCTGCCTGAATCACGTATGATCTGATTATCATAAAGAATTCAGACGTTCTTAATAGAGTTTTAGGATTCTAATAGTTCCTGGAATTCGACTACTGCAACAGTAGCCCGGAAAGGGGCATCAAAACGATCTGTTTTGCGAGGGCCTTCCTTTCGACTAAGGCTCGAAACCATTACGTTTAAAGGTCCTCACAAAATCCCCCCCATACATAAGTGTTCTCCCTGCTTTTCACCATTGAGGAGCGCTGGGGGCTCTTATGGCCCGATGAGTCGGAGCGGGATTTCTGGGTTATTAAAACCTGCTAAATATCAGTAGGTTACTAAATATTAATTGTTTCAAGTGGAGGTGCCTGATGAATTTATTATTTAAACACCTCAGTCCAGATAAGAAAAAACCCAGGTATTTAACCAAACTAGACCAGATCCCCCAACTGACTGAATCTGAAAAACAGAAACTTCAAAAAGTTAACGATAAATTTGTATTCCGTACCAACGATTATTACCAGGCCCTGATTAACTGGGACGACCCGAATGACCCGATCAAAAGAATCATCATGCCCGATGTCCAGGAACTCAACGAATGGGGCGAACTGGATGCATCCAATGAGGAAAAATACACCAAAGTCCGTGGCCTGGAACATAAATACACCTCCACGGCTCTCCTTTTAGTCAACGAGGTTTGCGCCGCCTACTGCCGGTTTTGTTTTCGGAAACGCCTGTTCATGAACGAAAACGACGAAGTGACCAAAGATATCTCTGAAGGGTTGAAATACATCAGAAACCACAAAGAAATCAACAATGTGCTACTGACCGGGGGCGATCCTCTGGTCCTGTCCACCAGCAAGTTGGAACCCATCATAAAGCAACTTCGCGAGATCGACCATGTCCAGATTATCCGTATAGGAAGCAAGGTTCCGGCTTTCAATCCTTTCAGAATTTTGGACGACCCGTCTTTGCTGGAAATGTTCAAAACCTATAGCACAAACGAAAAGAAAATCTACGTCATGGCACATTTCAATCACCCGCGAGAGCTCACGTCGGAAGCCATTGAGGGGCTGAACCTGCTGATGAAATCAGGAGTTTCGCTGGTTAACCAGACCCCTCTGGTACAAGGAGTCAACGACGACCCCGAAGTACTTGCGGATTTGTTTTCCAGGCTTTCATATATCGGTATTCCTCCTTATTATGTCTTTTTATGCCGTCCAACTCTTGGCAATGAAACCTATTCTGTACCGATTGAGCGTGGCTACGAAATATTTGAAAGATCCAGAACCCTTTGCTCAGGCCTGGCCAAACGTGCCCGCCTTGTCATGTCGCATGAAACCGGAAAAGTGGAAGTGGTGGGAATGACCGAAGACCAGATTTTCTTCAAATATGCCCGGTCCGCGGAAAAAGATAACAATGCCCGTTTCCTGGCTTTCTACAGAAACCCTGATGCCCGCTGGTTTGATGATTACAAAGAAGCGCTAGAGGAGTTTTCCTTGTTTTCCGAAACTGCTAAAACTGGTTGCACCTGAAACAGGAATACTGCAACCTTCCTTTCTAAAGAACCTAACCCTAAATTCATTTTTTAAAGATGGATGCCCCCCTATTTTTTCTAATCATGCTGGCATTTCTGAGTGTCGGAAGCAGGGTCACCAGAAAATTCTGGCACTTGAACTTTACCGGCCCGATTGAGGCGTTTGTTTTCGCCTCTGCCTTAGGTTCGATCATCACATCGGCATTGATAACCAGTCTGGCATTTATCGGCCAAGTCTCCCCTTCAACATGCTGGGCCGTGCTGGCCATCCTGCTTGCCTCGGGGTTAGGTTCTCTAAGAGGATCCCAACCATGGAACTTTAAATCAGGTTCCATTTTTCTGCCTTCATCTCCGCTAAAAATTTCTATCCAGATTATTTTAGCGGCTCTTGTTCTCTTGTCATTGAGCCTCGCCCTGGCCCCGGCATTTGCCACCGATGCTCTGGTTTACCATCTGGCGGTACCTAAGGCATACCTCGAAGCAGGCGGCATTATCAACCTGCCAAACAATATCTATT
>PCTK01000099.1:0-1562 GCA_002786505.1 Nitrospinae bacterium CG22_combo_CG10-13_8_21_14_all_47_10
TGCATGTCATTCTGAGCGTAAGCGAAGACGTGGTATTTCACCTTAGCTTTCGTGCCCGGAACGGGTAATCTCCCGGTGTTATACAAGGGCCTCCTTTAAAAAGAGAGTTCCATTATGTTTTTTCAATTTCTTCGATCGCAACCGTCAGTTCGTCCCACTCCTGCAGTAAGGTTTTCTCCTCAGCCTTCAATGTTGTCTGCTCTTCCAGGGTTTTTAATAACCGCGGTTTTTGGCCATCTTCATAAATACTGGCATCGGCAAGCCGCCTTTGCAAAGTTTCATTTGTTTGCATTAAAACCTCCAGCCGCGACTCAACCTTTGCCAACTTTGTTTGCAGAGGTTTCAGGTTTTTGTAACGCTGGTTTCGTTCTTCAGCTTCTTTTTTTTTCCGCTCCCTGTTCAACTGCGATGAAGAAAGGTCCTTACCCGGCCCGGAAGAAACTTCAACCTCCTGAACCTCTTTTGATTTCGCCCACTCATAATCACTGTAATCGCCAGAATACTCCTTAACCGCTCCTGCCTCCACTTCCCACACCCTGTTGATAAATCCATCGAGGAAAAACCGGTCATGGGAAATGACCACCAGACTGCCTTCATAATCCGAAAGCACTGCCGCCAAATGTTCCCGCGACCGCATATCCAGGTGGTTGGTCGGCTCATCGAAGAGGATCAGCGAAGGCGGAGAAGGTTTCCCGTTTCCACTAACACCCGACCCACCACCGCACAACATTCGCGCCAGAGCCAGCCGGGAGCGTTCACCTCCTGAAAGCACGGAAACTTTCTTCTCAACATCCTCCCCGGCAAACAAAAACGCGCCCAGAATATTTCGCTTCTCAGTGAGAAGGAGTCCCGGCGCAGACTCTTCCAGTGATTGATAAACGGAATGATTCAAGTTCAACGTTTCACCCTGATGCTGGGCAAAATAGGAACGGGAAACATTGGCTCCAAGTTTCACTTCTCCGGCATCCGGCTGGAGGGCACCCGCCATCAGTTTCAGGAGGGTGGATTTCCCCGCGCCATTCTCCCCCACCAGTGCCACCTTCCATCCTCTTTCGAGGTTGATGGAAAAATTTTTGTATACCTTGATATCCCCATAGTGTTTACCAAGGCCCTGGATCTCCAAAACATTCCGTCCGGTTCTTACCGGCTGGGGGAATCGAAAGTGAATTGCTTTTGTCCCCTGTAGCGTTTGCACCCGTTCCATTTTTTCCAACATCTTGATTCGACTTTGTACCTGCGTGGCCTTGGTGTTCTTGGCGCGAAACCTTTCTATAAACCTTTCCACCTCAGCAATTTTTCGGCCCTGGTTAGCGGCTTGAGACTCCAACAGCTCCGCCTTCTCCTGCTTCTGTTTTTCATAGTCATCATAATTTCCGGTATAAACCGAGAGCGACCCACGGTCCAGTTCAACGATCCGGCTTACCAGGGAATTTAAAAACCTGCGGTCATGGGAAATAATCAGGATGCTTCCTTCATACGCTTTCAGGAACGACTCCAGCCAGACCACCGATCTTAAATCCAGGTGGTTGGAGGGTTCATCCAGTAACAAAATGTCAGGGCTC
>PCTK01000099.1:1575-5044 GCA_002786505.1 Nitrospinae bacterium CG22_combo_CG10-13_8_21_14_all_47_10
GCGAAAGTTCGCACCGCATTCTCCAACCCCCGGACAAGCGGTCGAGAGTCTGGTCCCATTTTTCGGGTTTGAATCCCAGCCCCTGAAGAATGATTTTTGCCCGTGCCTCGCGGTCATAGCCTCCCAGTCGTTCAAACTCGTGTTGCAGGTCTCCGTACCGCTCATGAAAAGCATGGTCTGATTCCAAACGCTCCATTTCGGTTTTCACCTTAAGGAAATGCGGGTCTCCCAGCACCACCCTTTCGAGAACCGTTTCGCTCCCGCCTTCCATTTCCTGTTCCAGCACACCTAAACGAAGGCCTTTGCGCAGAGTCACCTTACCCCCGTCCGGCAGGGCTTTTCCTGTTATGACTTTAAAAAGCGTAGTTTTGCCTGTGCCGTTTTCACCCACCAGCCCCACTTTTTCGCCTGGGCGCAGGTGGAAGCTGACATCGTTAAAGATCACCTTCGATCCAAACTGTTTGTTTACTTTTTCAACAAATATCACGAGGTGCCCTCGATGCAATAGGTCTATACGTGTTTATGTTAACCATGGACAATGCACTTGCAAGTTGAATCCGTCGGCTCTGCGAAAGGTACTCTTAAGGGTTTGACCTGAGTTTGGGATTGAACGCTTCGCGCAGACCCTCTCCACAAAGGTTGAAGGCCAGCACCACAAACAGGATGGTGAATCCGGGAATGAAGGTCAGCCAGGGTGCGTCAAACAAAAATGTTTTGCCATCAGAGAGGATATTGCCCCAGGTGGCGTCTGGTGGTTGCACTCCGAAGCCCAGAAAGCTCAAAGCCGACTCGGTCAGGATGGCCGTGGCCACGCCTATGGTGGCCGAAACCAGAACCGGGGCGATGGCGTTGGGCACCATATGAACAAAAATGATGCGCCATTCAGGGATCGCCTGGCTCTTTGCCGCGATCACAAAATCCTGGTCGCGGAGCGATAAAAATTCTGCCCGGACAAACCGTGCCGTTCCCATCCAACTGGTCAGTCCAATCACAATCATGATGTTATAAATACTCGGCGGCAACAAGGCGACCACCGTCAAAATCAAAAAAAAGGTGGGAAAACAAAGCATAATATCGACAAACCGCATAATGAGCGTATCGACAGTGAGGAACCCCAGTTTCACCCTGCCATAAAAACCTGCCAGACCGCCAAAGAACACCCCTACCGTTAAAGATATCCCCACCGCAACAAAACCTACCGTCAGCGAAACCGAGGTGCCCTCCAACATGCGGGCAAACACATCCCTCCCCAACTCATCCGTCCCCAGAAGGTAAATACCTAAAACCGGCGCGTCTTCCTCTGGTGTCAGGGTACTGGTGAATGCCGTGAATGGAGGGAGAAACTTTTCTGACAAACGCACCACTTTAGGGTCAAACACAACCACCGCCTGCGTAAACACTTTGCCCAGCACCGCCAGAGCCAGCAGGAATATCAGGAACCAGAAACTGGCATAAGCCATTCGATTGCGCTTGAGAATATCCCAACGTTCCTGGAACAAACCCTTAGAGGGCGGCAGGGCATCGGCTTCATGATAAGGGATCCGTTCGGCCATAAAATTTCCTTAAAATTTGATGCGTGGGTCCGCCACCGCATAAAGAATGTCCGAAACCAATGTCCCCAGCAAAACCAGAACCGCTGAAATAAAATTCAACGTCAGGATAACGGGGAAATCCCGCGCCAGGATGGCCTCATAACCCAACCGCCCCATTCCCGGCCAGGCAAAAATGGTTTCGAAAATCACCGATCCGCCAATCAATCCGGGAATGGTCAAACCAAACATGGTGATGAACGGCAGGAGCGCGTTGCGCAGTCCATGCCGGTAGATCACCTGATCTTCTGGCAACCCCTTGGCGCGGGCGGTACGGATATAATCCTGATGAATCACTTCCAGCATTTGCGAACGAACATAACGGGAAAGTACCGCTGTGCCAGCAAGGGCCGACATCATTGCCGGAACCGTGAGGTGCCAGATTCTGTCCATTGACCGGAATAACAATGGCGCCTCTTCCAACCCAAAAGTCTGCATCCCGATCACCGGCACATCAAAAGTTTTGACCATAAATATTATGCAGAGGTAGGACAGGAAAAATCCGGGAATAGAAATCAGGGCATAGGAAAAAAATGTACTGGTCCGGTCAAACACCGAATCCCGACTTAAAGCCGCACGAATTCCAACAGGAAAAGCCAGAAACCAGGTGATTATCGTCCCAATCAGGAACAAGGGTAATGAATTGAGAAACCGTTGCCAGATTTTTCCAAGAACCGGCTGGTTGTCTTTGAAGGATTTCAATTCCCCGCTAAACAGGTCTGTAACCCAGTACACATACTGGATGTGCAACGGCTCATCCAGATGGAACGCTGTACGAATGAGCTGGATGTCTTCAGGTTTCATCCTCGGATTAGAAGGGTCGACCAATGCCGGTTCTCCCGGCGCCAGGTGCACAATAGCGTGAGAGATAATAGAAATAAAAACCAGCAGGATAATTCTCTGCCAAATATTACGAATAATAAAATTGATCACTATTGCCTCTATGACCCTTCGGAAGTTATAATTTCGACCATGGACATTCTACAACTCAGCAACTACATGGACAACCTTTTGGATATCTCGTCCATTAGCGATTCACCCAACGCCGTAAACGGGTTGCAGGTGCAGAACACCGGTGAAATAAAAAAAATAGGGCTGGCCGTAGATCTGTGCCAGGCCACCATTGATCTGGCTATCGAAAAAAACTGCCAACTGCTGTTTGTGCATCATGGAATTTTCTGGGGTGGACTGCAACCGCTGTGCGGTTCTTTTTATGAAAAAATTTCTTCCATGATGCGCGCCAACCTGGGACTCTATTCGGCCCACATCCCCCTCGACCTGCATCCGGTATTGGGCAACAACCGGGCTCTGGCAGACTTGATCGGGCTGGAAAATCTTCAGCCGTTTGGTGAATATGGCGGCATCAAAATCGGTTTAAAAGGCACCATCAAAAAAAAATCCACAGAGAGTCTGGCGCAGGAATTGGCGGAAAAACTAAATTCATCCGTCAAAGTGATCGGTAAGGGGGAGGTCGAATCCGTCGGCCTGGTATCAGGCGGCGCCGCGGATATCGTCCGCCAGGCCAGCCATGAAGGGCTTGATGCCTACATCACGGGGGAAGGTGCCAACCACCATTATCATGAAGCCATTGAAGGCCAATGCGTATTGTTTTTCGCCGGTCATTACGCCACCGAAACCGGAGGCGTGAAGGCAGTGGGCCGTCATTTAGAACAAAAATTCCAAATCGCCACCGAATTTCTCGATTATCCAACGGGCTTATAATATTCCTGGCATTAAATGATCCCCGCCCCAAGGAGCGGGGTATGGAAAGTCGTCATTGCGAACGTAGTGAAGCAATCCAGGGAAAATCTGGATCTACCCTTGCAGGGCACGAATGTTAATGAATGGGATACCACGGCCACGCCGCTGGAGCCTGCCCT
>PCTK01000188.1:0-3198 GCA_002786505.1 Nitrospinae bacterium CG22_combo_CG10-13_8_21_14_all_47_10
TTTTGTTTGAAAGTTTACGCCGACCCCCCATAAAAATCATATTTTCGCCAGCACTCCTTGATTGACCACATCTCTCCGTTCCCTGCCAAACAGGATTTCGACAAGTTTAAGCGAAAACTCCATAGCTGTACCGGGGGACTTGCTGGTAATGATATGACCATCCACGACTACCCTGTCTTCGCTGTATTGGATACCCTGCATATCCTTTTGAACGGAAGGGTGACTGGTGACACAGCGGTCTTTCAGAATTCCGGCTTTATTTAAAACCAGGGGGGCCGCGCAGATGGCGGCAATATTTTTTTTGAGTCCGTCCATCTTTTTCAACAATTGGAGCACTCGGGGATCATCTTTAAGGTTATTGGTCCCAGGTTGGCCTCCTGGCAAAACAATCAAATCAAAGTCTATTTTCAGAACCTTATCGAGTTGCTCATCCGGAAGGACAGAAATACCTCTTGAGCCTTCCAGAGGACCTTCCTGGGTTCCTGCAAGAGTTACCCTTGCTCCGGCCCGTCTTAAAATATCCACAACAGTGATCGTTTCAATCTCCTCAAATCCCGGTGCCAGAAGAACCAAAACCGTCTTCATAACAAGACCCCATAAAAAAAGATTCTTATTCCATCTTTAATAATTTCATCTACCCCTTTATTACCAAGTCTTTCTTGTACCCGGTAACAACTGATGCTAAACTTTATACTCTTATCTTAATATATAAATCAATATGTTGGACATGTCACCCCCTCAAACCAAACAAGGTTTCAGTGCTCCGGTTGTCAGGACAAATCCAATTCAGGATATGTTCAATGCCGTAGCGCCAAGATACGATTTTCTCAACGGGCTGTTGAGCGCTGGTTTTGACAGGTATTGGAGAAAAGCGGCGGTTAATAAACTGGAACCCATAGCAAACCGGCTTTTCCTTGATCTTGCAACAGGAACCGCTGACATTGCCCTTGAGTTGGCCCTTCGAGGAAAGTCACGCGTTATCGGTGTTGACTTCAGCACAGCCATGCTTGAATTGGGTAAAAATAAGGTGAAAGCCAGGAATATGCAATCGTCTGTGCAACTTTTTCCCGGAGCGGCAGAAAACCTGCCCCTTAAGAGTAATACCTTTGATGGTGCCATCTCCGCATTCGGAGCCAGAAATTTTGCCGATATAAACCACGCGATTCATGAGATTCACCGGGTTTTGAAACCCCAGGGTAAAATCGTGATCCTGGAATTTTCTTTCCCCCGGAATGGGTTTTTGCAATGGCTTTATCGTTTATATTTTGAGAAAATTTTACCTGTGATGGGGCGATGGATTTCCGGCCACAAAAACGCATATTCCTATCTGCCCGATTCTGTGGGAACTTTCCCCAAGGGTGAAAAATTTGCTTCTATCTTGAAAGGAGCCGGTTTTGAATCGGTTGGTTTCAAGGAGTTGACTTTCGGAATTACAACGATCTATACCGGATTGAAACATGCCTGATTCGAAACCTGCCTCTCGTTTCCGTACCCTTGCATGGGGTTGCCTGATCCTTGCCTTTGCCTTTATTAATGCTGAATTTTTTCTGGACAGTTATACAGCACCGATCAAAACTTCTCCCGGTAGCCTGGAAAGAAGCCAGGAATATAAAAACCTGATGGACTTGCAAAATGCCTTCATACGCAATGCAAAGAAAATCAAACCCTCTGTGGTCAGCGTGAATAAGGTGAAGGAGTTGGTGGGAAAATCCTCCTGGTATGATCCCCATACCCCTAAACCCTGGTATGCAGTGGTAAGAAACTGGTTCAATCAAAACCTGACAGGTAAAAAATATAGTGTTGAAAATGTAGGTTCCGGCATCATTCTGGGTTCCAACGGCCACATTTTAACCAATTACCATGTTGTCGAAAAACTCGACCGGATCCTCATTAAATTATCCGACGGGAAAGAATATTTTGCCAAAGTCCTGGGTCATGACACCTACACCGACCTTGCGGTCCTTAAAATATCGACTCTGCGCAGGCTTCCTGAACCAGAATTTGGACAATCCACTGCCCTGGATGTCGGTGAATGGGTCATGGCTATTGGTAATCCGTATGGACTTGAAGGCACGGTCACCGTTGGCGTGGTCAGTGGAACGGGACGCACAGATCTGGGGTTCAGTCATTTTGAAAATTTTATCCAGACCGATGCATCCATTAATCCGGGCAACAGTGGGGGCCCATTGATTAATCTGGACGGTCAAATCGTGGGTATCAATACCGCTGTGGCGGCCATAGGCTCTGGAGTGAGTTTTGCTATCCCTGTTGAAATGGCCCTGGAAGTGGGAGACCAACTGATCCGCAATGGATCGGTAGAAAGGGGCTGGTTAGGAATTGGTATTCAGGGTTTGACACCGGAGTTGGCAGATACTTTCCGCCTGAAGACACCCGGTGTCGGGGTTCTGGTCAATAGTATCGAAAATGAAACTCCTGCTCAATCCGGGGGAATGCTTCGAGGCGATATTATCATCCAGTTTGACGGCAAAACAATATCCAGCTTGAAATATTTTCAAAAGCTGGTGGCGGATACAACGATAGGAAAGGTGGTTCCCGTCAAAATATTCCGGGATGGAAAGGAAAAGGTACTCAGCATTAAGGTTGGCAAAATGAATTCCTGAATTCACCCCTCTCCCACTTGTTTAAATCTTTGCCTTTTCAGGAACCCCCAACTACTTCAAACCCTGCCTCGACTATCTGAGCAGATATACTTTCCACTTGAGTTTGTGATTCGTCAAAATCCACGGTTACCTTTTTTTGCCCGAGGTTGACTTCGACTTTTGCAACACCTGGCAGTTTTCCCACCGTTTCCGTTACAGTTTGAACGCAGTGTTGACAAGTCATTCCTTCTACTTTTAAGACCTTATGCATTGTAATAATCCTGTTTTGAGGAATTAAATGTGACCTGGCCACAAATCTCCAATAATTATGTCATATTTTTCTAACCACAGATTGCGAAATCAGGGGTTAGAAAAACAACCCACCCCCCCTCCGACCACTAATCATTGTTTTTTTAAAAGAAATTAATTAAAAAAACTCAAGAAATTGGCATTTGAGCCGTAACAAAATTAAGGCAGTTTGGAGACTGCGTCAATGAAGGGTTACAAAATTGCTGAGCCTTGGAGGGCTTGGTGCTGGAAAACCCTTTAAATCCTATAAATTCCAATTTCATGGAGGAAATGGAATGCCACTACGAAT
>PCTK01000188.1:3234-5057 GCA_002786505.1 Nitrospinae bacterium CG22_combo_CG10-13_8_21_14_all_47_10
GTTAGAGATCAACAACCGCAATCTTGGGGACGTAATTGGAAGGGTTGCATCGGGTGATCGCGAGGTCAATGGTGCTGATAAAGCCGTTTCTGAGCTACTTCGTTCCGATGCCCGGACTCTAAGACAGTCTGCAAGAAACCTCAACGATGGCATCAGCCTCATCAATGTCGCCGAGGGTGGCTTGAATGAACAGTCAAGCATCCTGATACGTATACGGGAAGTTTTAACAGAAGCGGATGGAGCCCTGGGTCAAACAGAACGGGATACACTGCAACTTGAAATCAATACTTTAAGAGATGAGTTTAACCGGATTGCCAGTTCTACAGAGTTCAATGGCCAAAAACTTTTGAATGGAGCTCTGGCCTCCAGCGTCTCTGCCGGTAACCATGTCGTTGTCGTTGTTGGCTTGGATTCAGAAGCAAGTGGACAAATAGATTTAAATGAAATCGTGAATTTGGATTCAGCGGACACCGCCACTCTTGATCTAGATGGCCTTTCCGTAGCATCGTTCCAGGATGCCATTGATGGACTGTCGAAGGTTGATAATGCATTGACAAAAATTAGCTCCGCCCGAGCTAGTATTGGAGCAACCCTAAACCGGTTCACAAGGGCTCTTAATAACCTGAATGTGTCCATTGAGAATTTAACAGCCGCGTCGGCTACCATTAAAGACGCGGATTTTGCTGAAGAGGTTGCTGACTTAACCCGGCAACAACTGCTTGTTCAATCTTCATCGGCAATGGTGGGCCAGGCAAACCTTATTCCTGAAGGAGTATTATTGCTACTGCAACAATAAAAAATCATCATGGATAAACTGGAACTAACTGCAAAAATAGGTCGGCGCACTACCATCAATGGAGTAGCCAAAGGAAGCAAGAAGCCGGAAACCGGCAACAAACCTTCCTCTGGCCATGTTGATCGGGTTACGCTTTCTGAGCCTTCCAAGGCTCAAGCCTCAACCAGTAAAAATAAGACCATCGCCAGCGAAATCAGGCATGAACTTGTGAACAAGTTCCGCAATGTTCTGGAAAACGGGTCTTACGAGGTGAAAGCGAATGAGATCGCCGACAAAATAGTTCAAAAAATCCGGGAAAATAAAAACCGCCTGGTTCTGTAAATTTTTTGGACAACCAGAGTCATTGGCTCAAGCTATTTTTAACGAGGATAGTTTTGGGAACTTCAGGGTTGAATTAAGCTTAACCTCCCAAGCCTTTCCAAGCCTGTTTGAACGAAGATCAAGTATTTCCAGCTTTTCCAGCTTCCCGGAATTCACCAAAGCTTCCATCCCCCTGCGGGTGATTTGATTGTTTCTCAAGTCCAGTTTTCGGATATTGCCCAGTTTTTCTGAAGATAACAGTGCTTCAAGTCCCTCATCCCCCAATTGGTTCTTCCTTAAATCCAGGTCCTCGACATTTTCCAGACCAGGATATTGACTTAAATAAACTGCCTCAACCCATGTCAGTTCCAGTTCGACCAGCCGGAGCACATTTGGATTAAGAGATAACCGGGCACGCACAAATTTCTCGAACAATGTAATACTTCGAGTGCGTGTGCCAAACAAGCTGGAATCTATGGCCGCATTGATATCATCAATATTTCCTTTGGTATTATAAAAAATCTCCAGAAGCATTTCTTTATTCAAACCATCCTGATTCAATTCATCCTGGTTTAATTCTTCTGAGCTCATATTTCCCCTGATTTTCTTTTTGGTTCATGATCCGTTGATAAGACTATAATAACTAACAGGGTGCTGAAAAACTCTTTCGCATGTCATTCTGAGCGTCAGCGAAGACGTGGTATTTCACCTTAGCTTTCGTGCCCGG
>PCTK01000014.1:0-12781 GCA_002786505.1 Nitrospinae bacterium CG22_combo_CG10-13_8_21_14_all_47_10
GTCCCGGAAAAAGATGCGGTGAAGCTTAAGGATATGAAATTCAACTTGCCCTTTTTTAAAGTGGTGATCGAACTTGAAATGCTCGAAGGACGCGAAGCCTTCAACAAACAACTGCTCGGCGCAGGGTCAGCAAGAAAACGGTCAACGGCCCGTGGCAACAGGCAATAACTGTTTATGGCTGGAAAAAGAGTTACCGCTATTTATCTCCCTGATTTTCCATGACCGATTTTAAATCCCTCAGTTCGAATCAACGGTTTGCATTGAATATTCTTGTTCCCATGCTTTACCTGTTTCCTTTGATCTTTGCTTATCTGAGCCCGAAAAATTTTGGCTTCGGGTTTCGAGGCCTGGTTTATGCGGGTTTGTCTATTGGTGCGGCAGGTGTTTTGTTGTGGATGGCCGCAATGTGGAGGCTGGGTTCCTCGCTTGCCGTCCTGCCAGGGACAGATCAATTGGTCACCAAGGGGGTTTACCGGGTTTTTCGTCACCCCATTTATATAGGCATTGTTTTGACATTGACTGGACTGTTTGTGGCCTGTGGTTCTGTGCCCTGTCTGGTTTATGTTCTGCTGGTGGTGATCCCTTTGAATATCTTCCGGGCCAGAGCAGAGGAGAAAGTTTTGTTGGAGCAATTGGGGTCTGCCTACCAACAGTACCGTGATTCCACAGTTTTTTAAAACGCGCTATGGCATTGAGAATAAAATTCCGGGCTTTGTTGACCATGGGGGGGGACCCCATTGAAAACGGTGTGCTGACTGTTGATAAAGGCGCCATTGTCGAGATTGCAACCCAACCGGAAAATGCCCCTGCTACTTTGGATCTTTCCGACTGCCTGCTCATGCCGGGGTTTGTCAACGCTCATTGCCACCTCAGTTTGACCGCCCTGGAAAAAAAAATTGCTCCTCCTGATTCATTTGCAGAGTGGGTGCGTGCGTTGATTTCCTTGAATTCCAGCCTGGATAACGAAAGCCGAATTCAGGGAATGCGTTCTGGCGCGGAAGTTATGAGACGCTCCGGAGTGACTGCGTTGGGAGATTTTGTTGCTGATCCTGAGCTTTTGCAAGCGGTGGGTGATTTGGGTTTTAGGTCGGTGTTGTTTTTGGAGGCCATTGGGTTTCGCTCCGAAAAAGCACAGGCGCTCTGCGAAGAATTGGAAAAAGTTTTAATACGCGGAGGATTTTCCCCGCTTTGCCAATTGGGTTTGGCTCCGCATGCTCCCTATTCTGTTTCTCCGGATCTGTTCCGGTGTTTGGCGCAACTTGCGCAGAAATTTCATTGCCCGATTTCTTGCCATGTTGCAGAGATTAAAGAAGAGTCCCGGTTCCTTGTGCTTGGTGATGATTCACTGGAGGAACTTTTGAAGGAACGATCTGCCTGGGATCCAAAATGGCAACCCCCTTATAAGTCCCCTGTGCAATACCTTTCTTCTCTAGGGATTTTGGATCGTCTTATTGCCGTGCACTGCAATTTTGTCGCGGACGATCTTGAAATTATGGCAAAGAAAAAAGTCAGCGCGGTTTTTTGTCCGCAGAGCACAGCGTGGTTTGGCCGGAAACAGTTTATGCCGGTTCGCGCTTTACTGGACCGGGGGGTGACCGTAGCTCTTGGAACAGACTCGCTAGCGAGCAATGATTCTCTCAACTTTCTGGACGAGTTGCGCATGGCAGATAAACTTTTGCCGGATGTCAGCCGAAAGGAAATACTCACCATGGCAACCCGCGGAGGAGCAGAAGCCTTGGGGTTGCAATGCGGCACCCTCATGCCTGGGCAAAAGGCCGATTTGATAGGATTTCGAGTTCCTCCTTTTTATTCAGGCCCTTGGTGGGATGTGCCCTTCGAGCCTCAACGCCGGGAAGTGGATTTTTACAGGGTAGACGGGAACCCTGACGGCGGCCTTCTTCCTTAATTCTTCCTCATCAGCCAAAGCTTGACGGGGGGCGGAGGTTTTCGTATAATCTATTGATATAAAAAGAATTATTTGATTTGGAAGCGTATGCCAGGATTGATGAAAATCATTGGGATGGCGGGGGTGGTGTTTTTTCTTTCTGCCTGCGGGATCAAAGGTGGAGGGAAATCTCCCTTACGTTTCAAGCAGATAACCCCTGCTATGGAATTGGAAATGGAAACACTCATTCGGGCAGGGTGTGACAAGGAATACGAGTATTTTGACCGGGATATTGCCATGCTTTACTCGGTGATACCTGGAGGGGGGCAATGGTATACGGGCGAGACCCGCAAGGCATGGATTTATTTAATGTCTTTCCCCTTAATAGTTCCTTATATTATTTCCTTTCAGGATGCGCAGAATTCGGTCGACTATTATAATTTCCGTTATACAGCTCATTTCTGCAAAACCAAGCTTCAGGCAACACAAAAATTGCAAGGTAAGGACTATTTGAGGGAGTTCCCGGCGAAAAGTGGGAAAAAAATAGTCCAGTAGGGCTTTTGGCTGGAACCAGTTTTAAAAGTAGGCGGGCTGGATAAGATGGGTGGGGGGAGTTGGTTTTTTCGGCAATAGAGAAAAAAAAGAAAAAAATCTGGTATTTGAGAATTTTCGATGTTAAGATTCTTCGCTTAATGTGCAGATGGGATGATTTTTTCCTGTTAAAATACAACCGGCCATGTTATAGTGTGTCACAATATCACCCTTTCGCGGCATACATCCTGTTTATCTAAACAATAATAGCTGAAAACCTCCGATTTTTATTGAAACTTTGAAAATCAAAGTGTACTATGGGGGTTTTTTATTTGCTGAGCTGGCGTAGCTCAGTTGGTAGAGCAGCTGATTTGTAATCAGCAGGTCGGGGGTTCGAGTCCCTTTGCCAGCTCCAGTTTTAATTGACTGGTTTGAAAAGGATTCTGGTGTTCCGTGACGGAGGTTTTGTCTGGGCAGTAGACCGACTATGGGGGTCGGCGGTGGTTTACCCATAATGGCGGGGAGGTTCCCGAGTGGCCAAAGGGAACAGACTGTAAATCTGTCGGCTCAGCCTTCGGAGGTTCGAATCCTCCCCTCCCCATCCTGAATTTATTAGGTTGGATGAACTTGCGGGAATAGCTCAGTTGGCTAGAGCGTCAGCCTTCCAAGCTGAGGGTCGCCGGTTCGAGTCCGGTTTCCCGCTCCACCTTTGGTCTTTGGCCGGGTTGGTGAGTATTTAACGCCCACGTAGCTCAGTGGTGGAGCACTTCCTTGGTAAGGAAGAGGTCATCGGTTCAATCCCGATCGTGGGCTCCAGGTTTTTATTTTGTGGTTCCTGGGATTTGATAGAGATTTTAATTTCTTGCGGCTGGGGGACGGGCCGCTGGATGCAAAGGTTGGGTAAAAAAATATGAGAGTTATTGTTCATTTGGCGTGTTCTGATTGTAGTCGGAAGAATTATTCGGGGACTAAAAATAAGAAAACCACCACGGAAAGGTTGGAATTCAAAAAGTACTGCAGATTTTGCAGGAAGCACACCCCCCATAAGGAAACCAAGTAAAGAAAAATCGGGCGGTCGGGAGTGAGGTTATGGTCGGGTGTCTGTGTGATCGGGCAAACGGAAGTGTTCCTCTTTTTCCTTGAAACTGGCGTGGATTCCGAATTAGGTCAGTAGCTCTAACGGTAGAGCATCGGATTCCAAATCCGAGGGTTGGGGGTTCGAATCCCTCCTGGCCTGTTGAAACTTGTTGGAAGTTGAGGGTTATGATTACAAAAGCAATTGGGTTTTTGGCTGAGGTGAGGGCTGAGGTTAAAAGAGTGACCTGGCCTACCCGCGCTGAGGCGCTGGGCGGTACTGCTGTGGTGGTTGTGGTGGTTTTGTTAATGGCCTTGTTTCTCGGGGTTGTCGACGCGATTCTCGCGAAGATCGTGCAGAGTCTTATATGATAGCTGACGGAGGTACCTTGTCCAAAAAATGGTTTGTTATTCACACGTATTCCGGTTTTGAGCGGAAGGTGAAGCTGAGTATAGAAGAGCAGTTCGGGCACTCTAATTATAGTGAGAACTTCGGTGAGGTGATTATACCGACCGAAGAAGTGGTTGAGGTTCGTAAGGGCAAGAAAAAGGTTTCATCGAGGAAGTTTTTCCCAGGATACATCCTGATAAATGTCGAGATGAATCAGGATATCTGGTACATGATTAAAAATACCCCCAAGGTCACCGGTTTTCTGGGTGGTGGGGGTGAGCCGGTTCCTTTGTCGGAGGAAGAGGTTAAATTGATCATGGAGCAGGTTAAGGGTGAATCCCTGCGGCCCAAGCCGAAATTCTCTTTTGAGAAGGGCGAGAGCGTGAGGGTGATAGAGGGTCCGTTCTTGAATTTCAATGGGATTGTTGAGGATGTTAATCATGACAAAGGTAAGGTGCGGGTCATGGTTTCCATTTTCGGGCGTGCCACTCCGGTGGAACTGGAATTTCCTCAGATCGAGCGGGTTTAATAGATAGTCAGGCCACGTGTAGTGGATAAATAAGGGGATCAGATTGTGGCAACAAAAGAAGTGGTAGGTCAGATCAAGCTTCAAATTCCTGCGGCGCAGGCTACTCCGTCACCGCCCGTTGGGCCGGCGTTGGGTCAGCATGGCGTGAATATCATGGAATTCTGTAAAACCTTTAACTCCAGGACCCAGGGTCAGGAGGGGAACATCATTCCTGTGGTCATTGAGGTCTACAAAGACAAGAGTTTTTCTTTTATCACAAAATCTCCTCCTGCTTCGGCTTTGTTGAAACGGGCGGCGGGGATTGCAAAGGGTTCTTCAAATCCGAGTAAGGAGTTTGTCGGCAATGTGACTGAGGAGCAGGTTCGTGAAATCGCAAAAGTTAAAATGGAAGACCTGAATGCTGAAGATGTTGAGGCGGCAGTGAGAATCATTCGTGGTTCGGCAAAAAGCATGGGTCTGAAAGTTGAGAATTAACCGCAAGTAAGCAGGAATAAAATTATGGCAAAACATGGGAAGAGGCATAGGGCGGCCGCGGAAAAGGTTGACCCGGATAGCAAGTATGAATTGAAAGAAGCTTTGGGGCTGGCGACGGCTGTTAAATCGGAAAAGTTTGATGAGTCGTTGGATGTGGCTATTCGGCTTAGCGTTGATCCCAGAAAGGCTGACCAGAATATAAGGGGTAGCGTTGTGTTGCCCAGAGGGACAGGGAAGACCTTTCGCGTCCTGGTGTTTGCGAAAGGTGAAAAAGAGAAAGAGGCCAGGGATGCCGGCGCGGAAGTCGTTGGCGGTGACGATCTGGTTGAAAAGATCCAGGGCGGGTGGATGGAGTTTGACCGTGTGGTGGCCACTCCTGATATGATGGGTCAAGTGGGTAAGCTGGGGAAGGTTCTGGGGCCTCGAGGGTTGATGCCTAATCCTAAGACGGGCACGGTGACTTTCGATGTCAAGCAGGCCATTGAATCTATTCAGGCTGGTAAGGTGGACTACCGGGTTGACAAGGGGGGCATTATTCATGCCTCTTTGGGCAAGGCCAGCTTTTCAGTGGACGCTTTGGAGGAAAATTTTAAAGCTCTGATGACAGCTCTTGTGAAGGCTAAGCCAGCTTCCAGTAAGGGGCATTATGTCAAGGGGGTTTCGGTGTCAACGACTATGGGTGTTGGGGTTAGGGTAGCTTATACACCCAATTGATTGAAAAATTTTCGTCCCTCTGGGGCGGAAGACGGGAATGAGAGGGGTGGCTGACGTGCCAAACGCAGAAAAAATACAAAAGGTTGAGGAATTAAACGGGGTGTTTCTAAGGGCTAAATCGGCGGTTCTTGCCGACTATCAGGGTATTGATGCTCCTGAGTTGACCCGATTGCGCAGTCATATGCGGTCCAGGTCTGTGGACTTTCGTGTGATTAAAAATACCTTGGCCCGACAAGCTTCGAAAGATACCGCTTTTGAGTTGCTGGATAAGGAATTTAAGGGGCCGGTTTCTCTGGTGGTCAGTTTCGAGGACGCAGTGGCTCCCGCTAAGGCTCTTGCCGATTTTGCGAAGTCCGGCGCTCCCAAAAGCCCAAAAGTAATTTGTGGTGTGGTTGAGGGGAAGATGATCACGCCCGCAGAGGTTAAGGCTCTTGCGGACTTGCCTTCGAAGGAAGTCCTGATTGCCCAGTTGCTGGCGGTGTTCAACGGGCCTGCTACAAATTTTGTTGGAGTGTTTAGCAGTTTGTTGAGGAAGCTGGTGGGGACGCTGGACGCGGTCCGCGAGAAGAAGGCATCTGAATAAACCGGTCTTTGGTTAAAGGCCGTTGTAATGATATTTTTTAATAAAAACTAGGTTTGCATAATTATTGAAAGGAGGGCGTAATGGCCGTCACAAAGGAGGAGGTAGTTTCCTTCATAGATAGCATGACTGTTTTGGAAATGTCTGAGTTTGTTAAGGAATTGGAAGATAAGTATGGTGTGACTGCCGCCGCGGCAACGGTTGCGGTTGCCGCTCCTGCCGCAAGCGGAGAAGCGGTTGAGGAGAAAACAGAATTTGACGTTATTCTTGCTTCTGCAGGCGACAAGAAAATCCAGGTTATCAAGGAAGTTCGAACCATTACAGGTTTGGGTTTGAAGGATGCTAAGGATTTGGTAGAAGGCGCTCCAAAGCCAATTAAAGAAGGCGTGAAGAAAGAAGAAGCTGAAGAAATTAAAAAGAAGATTGAAGAGGCTGGCGGGACGGTGGAGGTTAAGTAACGGAAATCAGGAATAGTAATATTACCTACGCCTTTACAGGCAAATTTTCCGTTAATCTTTCTATAAGAAGGATGTAACCTTATGTCGAAGAACCGTTCCCAGAGAGCGCTAGGCAATTTCAGAAAAAGAAAAAACTTTGCCCGGATTCCTACGGTCATAGATATTCCCAATCTGATCGAGATTCAGAAAAAATCATTCGAATATTTCCTGCAAGGGGATATTGCACCCAGCGAGCGCGGGTTAAGGGGATTGGAAGAGGTCTTTAGTGACGTCTTTCCAATTTCTGACCTGAATATCAACGCTCGAATTGAGTATGTTGGCTATGAAGTCGGCATTTGGGAGTGTGGCTGTGGTGAGTTTAAGGAACTTGGCGGCCCGGGGGTGGTGTGTCCTTCCTGTAACCAGGAAGTTGCTTATAAGGAAAAACACAAGCTCAGCGAATGCAGACAAAAAGGCCTCACCTATTCTGATCCAATAAAAATAATGGTCAGGCTGGTGCTTTTTGACCGGGAGGTGGTTGATGTCAGCGCACGCACCCTGAAATACTTGCAGGATAAAATTATTGTTGAAGAGGTCAAGCGTCCTCAAACCACAAAAACCCTGATTTCTGCAAAAACCCCGGTTACCGATGAAGTTCTGAAGGTTTTGGCGGATGCCAAGATTTCCCAGGTCACGGTCAACTCTGTCCGGGAAGTTAAGGAGCAGAAAATATTTCTCGGCGAAATGCCGATGATGGGCCCGACCGGAACGTTTATGATAAACGGGGTCGAGCGCGTTATTGTCAGCCAGATGCACCGTTCCCCGGGTGCATTTTTCTCGCACGATAAGGGAAAGTCCCATGTTAGCGGCAAGATTCTTTTCTCAGCGAGAATCATTCCTGACAGGGGTTCCTGGGTAGACTTCGAATTTGACATTAAAGATATTCTGCACGTCAAAATTGACCGGCGTCGAAAATTGCCCGCTACCGTTCTGCTTCAAGCTTTTGGTATGGACAATAAGGCCATTCTGGAAACCTATTATCCTGTTGAAAAAGTCAGCATTGGTAAAGATTCCCGATGCTTCATGAATAGTAAGAACCTGATGATCGGGTTCAAGGTTAAGGAGGATGTGATTGACTCCAAAACCGACGATGTTTTGCTGAAATCGGGCAAGAAAGTTACCGTCGCCGTTGCCAAGAAACTGGGTAGAATGGCCAAGTCGGTGAAGGTTGAGATAGATGTTGAAAGCTTGATCGGCCGGTTTTTGTATGATGAAATCATTGACCCTGAGACCGGTGAGATACAGGTTGAGTCAAATCAGGCGATTACTGAAGAAATTTTTGAGATTATAAAGAAAAATAAGCTCAGTGAAATTCAGATTCTTCGTATTGATGAAGAGTCGTCCGATACCACGATTCGCGACACCTTAATTGCGGCTAAAACACAGACTCAGGATGAAGCTATTCGTGAGGTTTACAAGAGGCTTCGCCCTGGAGATCCGCCAACCCCTGAAATTGCAAGGTCGTTATTCGCAAACCTGTTTTTCAATCCCAAAAGATATAATTTGTCGGTTGTCGGCAGGATCAAGATGAACCAGAAATTCGGTCTGGATATTCCGTTGGAAAACCGGCTGTTGACTTTGGAAGACTTGGTCGCCGTGGTGAAGTATATTGTTGATCTCCGAAACGGTATTGGTGATATTGACGATATCGATCATCTTGGCAACCGCAGGGTCCGTGCGGTGGGAGAGTCTCTGGAAAACCAGTTCCGCGTGGGAATGGTGCGCATGGAGCGGGCCATTATTGAACGCATGTCTATCCAGGATCTGGATATTTCAATGCCGCATGACCTGATCAACTCCAAGCCTGTGACCGCCGCGATTAAAGAATTTTTTGGCAGTAGCCAGTTGTCGCAGTTTATGGATCAGACTAATCCCCTGTCTGAAGTAACGCATAAGAGACGGTTGAGTGCGTTGGGACCGGGTGGTTTAACCAGGGAGCGGGCGGGATTCGAGGTGCGGGATGTGCACCCAACGCATTATGGCCGCATATGTCCCATTGAAACTCCGGAAGGTCCGAATATTGGACTGATTGCTTCATTGAGCACTTATGCCAGGGTGAATGATTACGGTTTTATTGAAACACCCTACCGTAAGGTGGAGGGTTCTACGGCGAAAGACGATGTAGATTTTCACACTGCCTTGATTGAAGATAAATATGTGATCGCTCAGGCTAACGTCGAGTTGGATGGGAAGATGAAATTCGTTCAGCCTATCGTATCGGCCAGAAAAGGCGGCGACTTCATCTTGTCGCCCAGTGATAAAGTAGATTATATGGATGTGTCGCCCAAGCAGTTGATCAGCGTGGCGGCATCATTGATTCCTTTTCTGGAAAACGATGACGCCAACCGGGCTCTGATGGGTTCAAACATGCAGAGGCAGGCGGTTCCTCTTTTGCGGGCCGAAGCGCCTCTGGTTGGTACCGGCATGGAAGCGATTGTGGCCCATGACTCTGGCGCGGTGGTGATCGCTGAAAACGATGGTGAAGTAATCAGCGCCGATGCAACCCGCATTGTTGTTCGTACCGATAAGAAACCAGAGGGCAAGGTGAAAACAAGGCGAAGCCAGTTGGCTTCCAATGTGGACATCTATACGCTGAGCAAATACCAGAGATCAAATCAGAATACTTGTATCAACCAGCGTCCCCGGGTTTCTTCGGGCGACAAGGTTTCACGTGGTGATGTGCTGGCCGATGGGCCTTCCACGGATCATGGCGAACTTGCCTTGGGTAGAAACGTCCTGGTGGCGTTCATGCCGTGGTGTGGATACAATTTTGAAGATGCGATCATCGTCAGTGAAAAGCTGGTTAAGGAAGATGTGTACACCTCTATTCATATTGAAGAGTTTGAGGTGGAAGCCCGTGATACCAAGCAGGGTAAGGAAGAAATCACCCGTGATATTTCCAATGTGGGCGAAGACGCGCTGAAAAACCTGGATGAAAGTGGAATCATCCGTATCGGCGCGACTGTAAAACCCAATGATATTATGGTTGGCAAGATCACGCCCAAGGGTGAAACCCAGTTGAGCCCGGAGGAAAAACTTCTCAAGGCGATCTTTGGCGAAAAAGCCGGAGATGTGCGCGACACTTCACTAAGGGTTCCTCCTGGAATCCAGGGGACAGTGATTGATGTCAAGGTCTTTTCCCGCAAGGGGATTGATAAAGACTCCCGAACTCTTGCTATAGAAGAGGAAGAGATAGCGCGCATTGAAAAGGATTACAACGATGAAATAAAAATCGTTAAAAGTGAAACCGAGAAAAATATGCGATCCCTTATCGTGGGCCAAAAGGCGGCAAAGGCGGCCACGGTGGGACGAGTCACTGTTAAAAAGGGGCAAGAGATCAATGAAGAGTTGATCGCGAAGATGAGCATTAAGGACCTTGCCAAAGTCCCGGTTGGCGGAGAATTGGAAAAAAACCTCCAGGCGATGGAGGAAAGTTCCAGGGATCAGGTTCAGATTCTGAAGTCCATGCTGGAGGAAAAGGTTTCCCGTCTGAAAAAAGGCGATGACCTTGCTCCCGGCGTTATAAAGCTGGTCAAGGTGTTCATGGCCATGAAGCGCAAATTGCAGGTGGGCGATAAAATGGCAGGACGCCACGGCAATAAGGGTGTGGTTTCGACCATTGTCCCGGAAGAAGATATGCCTTATATGGAAAGTGGTCAGCCGATTGAGTTGATCCTCAATCCTTTGGGCGTGCCCTCGCGAATGAATGTGGGGCAGATTCTGGAGACCAATTTGGGCATGGCCGCCAAGGCCAACAATATGCATATGGCAACGCCGGTGTTTGATGGCGCCAATGAAAAGGAGGTCCGGCAACTGTTGGCTGAAGGCAATTGTTCTGAATCGGGAGAGATACCGCTTTACGATGGCCGAACCGGAAATATTTTCCGGCAAAAGGTTATGGTGGGCTATCTATATATGCTCAAATTGCATCATCTTGTCGATGACAAGATCCATGCTCGATCTACCGGCCCATATTCTCTGGTGACTCAGCAACCTCTTGGAGGTAAGGCCCAGTTTGGCGGGCAGAGACTCGGGGAAATGGAAGTCTGGGCGTTGGAAGCTTATGGCGCGGCCTACACCCTCCAGGAAATGCTTACGGTAAAATCTGATGATGTTGAAGGTCGTAAGCGTATGTATGAAGCGATTGTCAAGGGGGACACCCACTTGAATCCCAGTTTGCCTGAATCGTTTAACGTGCTGATCAAAGAGCTACAGAGTTTGGCTATTGATGTGGAGTTGATCGAATCGGGAAAGTAGTTTGAAGTTCCTGGCGTAATTTTTAAAGTCCCCGGGTATTGTTTTCCAGGGGGCATGAATCATATAAAGAAATTTTTAGCGGTTTGCGAAAACCTTAAAAAGGAGAAGTCCCTGGTGGATAGCCTGTCATATTTCGATAAACCAAAAAACCCTATTATGTTTGATGCTCTCCGTGTGCGGATTGCGTCCCCGGAGAAAATTCGCTCTTGGTCATATGGAGAGGTTAAGAAGCCCGAAACCATCAATTACCGGACTTTTAAGCCGGAAAGAGACGGGCTGTTTTGCGCTAAAATTTTCGGGCCGGTCAAGGACTGGGAGTGCACATGCGGTAAATATAAAAGAATGAAGCATAAGGGGGTCATCTGCGAGAAGTGCGGCGTTGAAGTCATCCTTTCGAAGGTGCGCCGGGAACGTCTGGGGCATATTGAGTTGGCCAGCCCGGTTGCTCATATCTGGTACTTTAAGGGTCTGCCTAGCCGCCTTGGGCATTTGCTGGATATCCCCCTGAAAGATCTTGAGCGCATAATTTATTTTGAAAATTATGTGGTGACGGATCCCGGTGATTCGGACTTGCAGACGGGGCAGATTTTGACCGAACAAGAGTATCGAGAGATGGAGATGGAATTTCCCGATACTTTCCGGGCCATGATTGGTGCCGAAGGGGTCGCGGAGCTTCTCAGGCCGATGAATCTGGATACCCTTTCGGTGGAACTGAAAGAGGAGATGATCACCACCAAATCGGTGATGAATCGCAGGAAGCTCGCCAAGCGGTTGAAGATTGTTGAGGCGTTTCGTAAGTCTGGCAACAAACCGGAATGGATGATCCTTCAGGTAATTCCGGTAATTCCGCCAGAGTTGCGTCCTTTGGTTCCTCTGGATGGTGGGCGGTTTGCCACCTCTGACCTGAACGATCTTTACCGGCGGGTGATCAACAGAAACAATCGGTTGAAACGTCTGCAGGAATTGAAAGCTCCACAGATTATTATTCGCAACGAAAAGAGAATGTTGCAGGAAGCAGTTTCAGCTCTATTTGATAACGGCCGTAGAGGCCGCACCCTGCGTGGAACTAACAAGCGCCCCTTAAAATCCCTGAGTGACATGCTCAAAGGCAAGCAGGGCCGGTTCCGCCAAAACTTGCTGGGTAAGCGGGTCGATTATTCTGGCCGTTCCGTTATCGTTGTTGGACCGTATCTGAAATTTCACCAGTGTGGGTTGCCAAAGAAAATGGCGCTGGAGTTGTTCAAGCCATTCGTGTTCAACCGGCTGGAAGAAAAGGGCTATGCGGCGACGATCAAGACTGCGAAAAAAATGGTTGAGCAGGAGCGCGCCGAAGTATGGGAAGTGTTGGAAGAGGTGGTGAAGGGGCATCCGATTCTGCTCAACAGGGCGCCAACACTGCATCGTTTAGGTATTCAGGCTTTCGAACCTCTGCTGATTGAAGGTAAAGCCATTCAGGTTCACCCGATGGTGTGTACCGCATTTAATGCGGACTTTGATGGTGACCAGATGGCGGTTCATGTTCCCCTCTCCATGGAGGCGAGAACCGAATGTAAATTGTTGATGATGTCTTCCAACAATATTTTGTCTCCTTCAAACGGAAAACCTATTGCCGTTCCCACCCAGGATATTGTTTTGGGTTGTTATTACATGACCAAGATTCGCGGTAATGTTAAAGGGGAAGGCAAGGTGTTTTCGGGGCAGAAAGAAGTGGTGGCGGCCTACAATGCGGATGAATTGGATTTGCAGGCTCAAATCCTGGTTCGCATGGATAGGGTGTTGACCCAGACCACAACGGGCCGGGTGCTTCTTGGTGAGGTGCTTCCAAAAGGATTGCCCTTCGAGCTGGTGA
>PCTK01000014.1:12866-16333 GCA_002786505.1 Nitrospinae bacterium CG22_combo_CG10-13_8_21_14_all_47_10
GGATGATGTCAAGGAACTGGGATTTAAATACGCCACTGAGGCGGGCCTGAGTATCTCCATTGACCAGATGCGGATTCCCAAAACCAAAGGCCAATTGGTGGATAAAACCAATGACGAGGTTCTTAAGGTCCACAAGCAATATCGGGACGGACTCATCACAAATGGTGAAAGATACAATAAGGTCATTGATATCTGGGCGCACGTCACGGAAAAAGTGTCGGAAGAAATGTTTAAAGAGTTGGAAACAGAAGACGAGTCCACCGTTATTGGAAAAACCAATAAGGATTTCAACTCTATTTTCATCATGGCGGATTCAGGAGCTCGCGGCAGTGCCCAGCAGTTGCGGCAGTTAGCTGGAATGCGCGGCCTGATGGCTAAACCTTCAGGAGAAATCATCGAAACGCCTATCACCGCTAACTTTCGTGAAGGTCTTTCAGTTATCCAGTATTTCATTTCCACGCATGGAGCCCGCAAGGGGCTGGCTGACACTGCGCTCAAAACGGCAAACTCAGGTTATCTAACCCGCCGATTGGTAGATGTGGCGCAGGATATGATTGTTCAGGAAGAAGACTGCGGAACTTTGAAAGGTATTGACGCGATATCGCTTGTGGAAGCCGGTGAGATCATCCAGCCTCTGGGAGAAAGAATTTTAGGGCGGACAGTGCTTGAGGATGTGGTCGATCCTTTTACTGGGGAGGTTCTGGCGAAGGCTGACAGCCTGATTGTTGAAGAAACTGTGTTGGCTATTGAAAACGCCGGCATCGAAAAAATTAAAATGAGATCCTGTTTAACCTGCGAATCAAAACAGGGTGTTTGTATCAAGTGTTACGGGCGAAACATGGCTACTTTGCAGTGGGTCGAAGTGGGTGAGCCGGTTGGTGTTATCGCCGCGCAGTCCATTGGTGAGCCGGGAACCCAGCTTACCATGAGAACCTTCCATATCGGCGGAACAGCCAGCAGGGTGGTTGAGCAAACAACTTTGAATACCAAACGCGGAGGTTTGGTCAAGTATCTCGGTCTGCGTACTCTCAAAAACCGTAACGGAGAAATTATTGTAATGAACCGTAACGGAAGTCTCGTGATTCAAGATGAGACTGGCCGTGAAAAAGAGCGGTATTCCGTTGTCTATGGAGCCAAGCTTAAGGTAGCTGATGGACAGGAGGCCCAGGAAGGCCAGACCCTGGTTGAGTGGGACCCGTATACGAACGCAATCATGACAGAAGTTTCTGGAACCATTGCGTTCGGCGATGTGATCGAAGGCGTAACCATGAAAGAAGACTTCGATGAAATAACAGGCCTCTCTACCAAGGTTATCATCAGCCACCGTGACGAGAAAAAACAACCGCGAATTTCATTAAAGGATGAAAAGGGGGAAACGGTGCGCCGTTATATCCTGCCTGCTGGCGCAAACATCAATGTTAGCGAAGGCGATGTGGTGAGTGCAGGAGATTTGATCGTGAAGATTCCCCGTGAATCCGCGAAAACCAAAGACATCACCGGCGGTTTGCCGCGAGTGGCTGAGCTTTTTGAAGCTCGCAAACCCCATGAGCAGGCAACAATCACGGAAATTTCCGGGACGGTAAAATTTGGCGGATTTGTCAAGGGTATGCGAAAGATCATTGTTGTGAGTGAATCGGGAGATGAATGTGAATACTTGATTCCACGAGGCAAGCATATCAATGTCCACGAAGGCGATACGGTGGTTGCCGGGGAACCTCTGATGGACGGCGCTTCCAATCCCCATGATATTTTGCGGGTTCTGGGAGAAGATGAACTGCAGAAATACCTGGTGAATGAAGTCCAGGAAGTCTACCGTTTGCAGGGCGTGCAGATCAATGATAAGCATATTGAAGTTATCGTCCGGCAAATGCTCAGGCATTTAGTCGTTGAAGATCCGGGCGATACGGAGTTCCTGGTCGGGGAGCAGGTGACGAAAAAAGTATTTAATCTGGCGAATCAGGAAGTCATCAAAAATAAGAAAAAACCAGCCAAAGGCACCCCGGTTCTTCTGGGAATTACCAAGTCGTCGCTCAGCACGGAAAGCTTTATTTCGGCGGCATCTTTCCAGGAAACCACACGTGTGCTCACAGAGGTGAGCGTGAGCGGCAAGATGGATCATCTGGTTGGGTTGAAAGAAAATGTAACTATGGGAAGATTGATTCCGGCGGGAACAGGATGCCGGGCTTACAGCGGAATTCGTATTGAAGAGCCTGAAATTGAAGGGGTTGAGCAGAAGGAAGAAGAAGCCCCCGTTGTAGCGGAATAAAAAATAAGAAAGCCCTTATTTTTCGCTTGACTAAGTAAGTTTCAGTGCTACAATTACAACTTTTTCACGCCTATATCTGCCTGATATAACCCTCTGTTTTTATTGACATCATAGGGTATTTTCAGTTTTATTTGGTAATCCTTATATTTTTGAGGGGGTTGCCTTTTTGGGGGGAGCTATACTTTTGCCTACAATTAATCAGTTAGTAAAAACCGGTCGTAAGCAACCGGTTAAAAAGACAGCCAGTCCGGCCTTGAAGGCTTGTCCGCAAAAACGGGGAGTTTGTGTGCGGGTTTATACCTCGACGCCTAAAAAGCCTAACTCTGCCTTGCGGAAGGTGGCTCGTGTGCGCCTGACAAACGGTATGGAAGTGACGACGTATATTCCCGGTGTGGGCCATAATCTGCAGGAGCATTCCATTGTGATGATCCGCGGTGGTCGTGTTAAGGATTTGCCCGGGGTTCGTTATCATGTTGTTCGGGGGAGTCTGGATACGCTTGGAGTGGATAAACGGATGCAGAGCCGGTCTAAATACGGTACGAAAAAACCTAAAAAATAATAGTCGATAATAATTATGGCAAGACGAAGAGAAGCTCAGAAAAGAAAAATCACTCCAGATCCGAAGTTTAACGACCTGCTGGTTGCGCGCTTTATTAATTGTATTTTGCGCAAAGGTGAAAAGGGAAAGGCGGAAAGCATCCTTTATAAGGCTCTGGACGCTGTTGCTGAGAAGAGCAAGGAGGAGCCTTTGCGGGTTTTTCGTAAAGCGGTGGAGAATGCCGCTCCCTTGCTGGAGGTTCGGTCCCGGAGAGTCGGTGGTGCTACCTATCAGGTTCCTGTTGAGGTCAAGGAGGGGCGAAGGCAGGCTCTTAGTATTCGATGGATGATTCAGAATGCCAAGTCGCGTTCTGGCAGGTCGATGTCTGAGAAGCTGACCGGAGAAATTCTGGATGCTTTTGGGAATTCAGGGGGAGCGGTTAAGAAGAAAGAAGAGGTCCATCGTATGGCTGAGGCGAATAAAGCCTTTGCCCACTATCGTTGGTAATTGGAGAATAATTCCTTAGATGAGTAAGAAAATAAAACCTGAGAAGACCCGTAATATAGGGATCATCGCCCATATCGACGCCGGTAAGACAACGACGACCGAGCGTATTCTTTATTACACCGGCAAAAGCCATAAGATTGGCGAGGTGCACGATGG
>PCTK01000014.1:16385-20300 GCA_002786505.1 Nitrospinae bacterium CG22_combo_CG10-13_8_21_14_all_47_10
ACCTCGGCGGCGACAACTTGTTTCTGGTTGGACCATCAGATCAATATAATTGATACGCCGGGTCATGTGGACTTTACGGCCGAAGTGGAAAGGTCTTTGCGGGTTCTTGATGGCGCTGTGGGCGTGTTCGATGCTGTCAGTGGTGTGGAGCCGCAGTCTGAGACGGTTTGGCGTCAGGCCAGTAAGTACAACGTCCCCAGGATTTGTTTTGTTAACAAGATGGACCGGGCGGGGGCGAATTTTCTGGGTTGTATTAACCAGATGGTGGATAAGCTGGGTGCCAATCCGGCTGTGATTCAGCTTCCCTTGGGCGTTGAGGCGAATTTCCTGGGCGTGATTGACCTGATTGCCATGAAGGCTCATATGTACTCGGATAAGAAGAATATGGGGGAAACCTATGATGTGGTGGATATCCCGGCCGAATATCAGGAGCAGGCGGATGAGTACAGGGAGAAGTTGATCGAAACAGTTTCGGATGTGGATGACGCGATTATGGAGAAATTCCTGGGTGGTGAAGAGGTGTCGCGGGAGGAGATTTCCGCGGCCTTGAGAAAAGGAACTCTCGAAAATAAATTCACTCCCATTTTGTGTGGCGCCGCTTTCAAGAATAAGGGCGTGCAACAGCTTCTGGATGCGGTGGTTCATTTCCTTCCTTCTCCGCAGGAGCTCAAGACTATTACTGGAACCAACCCCAATACCCAGCAGGAGGAGTCCCGTAAGTTGGATTCCAAAGACCCTCTTTCCGCGCTGACTTTCAAGATTATGACTGATCCCTTTGTGGGCCAGTTGGCGTTTGTGCGTGTTTATTCTGGTGAGTTGGTCAGTGGCTCTTATGTTTATAACTCGACGAAGAACGAGAGGGAGCGCGTAGGCCGGATCCTGAGAATGCATGCGAATAAGAGGGAAGAGGTTGATTCGGTCCAGGCGGGAGATATCGCGGCGGTTGTTGGTTTGAAGAAGTCTTATACGGGGGATACGCTTTGTGATCAGGATAAGCCGATAGTTCTTGAGGCAATCAATTTCCCGGAGCCTGTTATTTCGGTTGCTATCGAGCCAAAGACCAAGGCCGAGCAGGACAAGCTTTCAGACTGTCTCGTAAAGTTGCTTCAGGAGGACCCGACATTCAAGGTCCGCGTTGATCCAGATACAAGTCAAACCGTTATTTCCGGGATGGGTGAGTTGCACCTTGAAATCCTGGTTGACAGGATGCGTCGTGAGTTTTCGCTGGACGTGAGTGTGTCTAAACCGCAAGTTGCGTACAAAGAAACGATCACTAAGTCCGTCGAGCACGAGAATAAATATGTTAAGCAGAGCGGTGGCCGTGGCCAGTATGGGCATGTTGTTATCCGGGTTGAGCCTAGAGAGGCCGGGGCGGGATTTGAGTTCGTTAATAAAATTGTTGGGGGTGCGATTCCCCGTGAGTTTATTCCTGCTGTGCAGAAGGGTGTTGTTGAGGCGATGAGCAGGGGCATTATGTGTGGCTACCCAACGGTGGATGTTTCCGTTACTTTGTTGGATGGTTCGTATCATGATGTTGATTCTTCTGAGATGGCTTTCAAAATTTGCGCTTCCATGGCTTTTCAGGAAGCTTGTAAAAAGGGATCTCCTCAGTTGCTGGAACCGGTAATGGAAGTGGAAGTCGTTACGCCTGAGGAGTTTATGGGTGATGTCATCGGTAAACTGAATTCCAAGCGCGGCAAAATCAAGGATCTTTCAGACCGTGCCGGTGCCAAGGTAATTCGAGCGGAAGTTCCTCTCTCTGGAATGTTTGGGTATTCTACCGACCTTCGGTCTGCTACTCAGGGACGCGCGAATTACTCGATGGAGTTTGCCAAGTACGAGGGTGTTCCTGCCGCGATTGCCGAGGAGTTGATAGCCAAGGCAACCGGGTCTAAACAGAAATTAGCGGTTTAATAAAAATTATCAGAAAATACTTTGGAGTGAATCAGTATGGCTAAAGAAAAATTTATTCGAGATAAGCCTCATTTAAACGTTGGGACCATTGGGCACGTTGACCACGGAAAGACGACTCTTACGGCATCGATTACGGAGGTTCTGTCCAAGAAGGGGTTCGCTGAGAAAATCGCCTTTGATCAGATTGACAAGGCCCCTGAGGAGAAAGAGCGGGGAATTACCATCGCAATCGCCCATGTTGAATATACTTCGGAGACTCGGCATTATGCGCATGTTGATTGTCCGGGCCATGCCGACTATGTCAAGAATATGATCACCGGCGCGGCGCAGATGGATGGCGCTATCCTGGTTATCTCTGCTAATGACGGCCCGATGCCGCAAACCCGCGAGCATATCCTTTTGGCTCGCCAGGTGGGTGTTCCGCGCATCATTGTGTTTATGAATAAGTGCGATATGGTTGACGACCCTGAACTGCTTGATCTGGTTGAGCTGGAAGTTCGCGAGTTGTTGACCAAATATGAGTTTCCGGGAGATGACGTTCCGGTTATCCGTGGAAGCGCTCTTCAGGCGCTGGAAAATCCAGAGGATGAAGAAAAAACAAAGTGTATTTGGGAATTGATGGGAGCGCTTGATACTTATTTCCCGGTCCCTGATCGTCCTGTCGATAAGCCATTCCTGATGCCGATTGAGGACATCTTCAGTATTTCCGGGCGTGGAACGGTTGCAACCGGACGTATTGAGACTGGAGTGATCAAGGTTGGAGAAGAGGTGGAGATAGTTGGATTTAAACCCACCACCAAAACCACGGCAACCGGCGTGGAAATGTTCCGCAAGCTTCTCGATGAGGGGCGTGCCGGGGAAAACGTTGGTATTCTTCTGCGCGGAACCAAGCGTGAGGACATTGAGCGTGGCCAGGTGCTGGCGAAGCCGGGCTCTATCACTCCGCACACCAAGTTTAAAGCGGAAGTTTATATCCTGACAAAAGACGAGGGCGGGAGGCATACTCCGTTCTTTAACGGGTATCGTCCGCAGTTTTATTTCCGGACTACCGACGTAACCGGTGTTGCGACTTTGCCGACGGGTGTCGAGATGGTAATGCCTGGTGATAATGTTTCGTTGGAGATAACGCTGATCACTCCAGTGGCGATGGCTAAAGAACTTCGCTTTGCTATCCGCGAAGGTGGCCGTACGGTGGGAGCCGGAGTAGTTGGTGAGATTATTGAATAATGAGTGACCAGAAAATAAAGATAAGACTCAAGGCTTACGATCACAAACTGCTGGATTGGTCGGTAGGGGAGATAGTGGAAACCACTCGGCGCACTGGCGCTAAAGTGGTGGGTCCTATTCCCTTGCCCACAATGAAAAATAAATGGACCGTTTTGCGTTCCCCTCATGTGGATAAGAAATCCCGCGAGCAATTTGAGATCCGAACGCATAAGCGGATTCTTGAAATTCTTGAACCGACTCCCCAAACCGTGGATGCGCTGATGAAGCTGGATCTGTCGGGGGGTGTTGATATTGAGATCAAGCTTTAACATAGAGAAAATATGAGTGCTTTAATTGGAAAAAAAATCGGCATGACCGAAGTGTTTACGGAGAAGGGCGATTGTGTTCCTGTTACCGTGATTCAGGTGGAGCGTTGTGTGCCGGTTTTGAGGCGGACCGAAGAGAAGGATGGTTATAAGGCTCTCATGCTGGCCTATGGAAACCGCAAGCTGAAGCACACCAATAAGCCCTTGCGGGGGTTTTACGACAAGCTTAAGGCGGAGCCGGCGAGAATTCTCCGGGAATTCAGAGACGAGGATGTGGATGACGAGACGATGGGTAAACCGCTGAGGGTAGATGTTTTCAGCGAAGGCGACAAGGTCGCTGTCATAGGCATCGCCAAGGGCCGAGGTTTTGCCGGGGTTTTAAAGCGATTCAATTTTGGCGGCGCGCCGGCTTCTCATGGTCATCATGAAAGTTATCGTGGAACCGGTTCGATAGGTATGCATACGTATC
>PCTK01000014.1:20321-22911 GCA_002786505.1 Nitrospinae bacterium CG22_combo_CG10-13_8_21_14_all_47_10
CTGGTATGCCGGGTCGAATGGGTGGCAACACGGTCCGTGTGAGGAACCTGAAGGTGGTTCGGGTGGATGTGGAGAATAATTTATTGCTGGTTAAGGGGGCGGTCCCCGGAGCCAATGGCGGAATCGTCAATATAGTTAAATCTTAAGAAAAGAGTTTTCGGTTATGCCGGCATTAGATATTGTAGACAGTAATAATAAAAAAGTGGGAACCGTGGAGGCTCTTGATAGTGTTTTTGGGAGTCGGGTCAGTGAAGTGCTGGTCCAGAGGTATGTGACCATGCAACTGGCGGCTCGTCGAGGGGGTAACGCCGCCACCAAGCAGAATAAGGGAGAATTGCATGGTAGTAATGCCAAGCCGTGGCGGCAGAAGGGGACGGGCCGTGCCCGCTCCGGAACCACTCGGTCTCCGATCTGGCGTGGGGGGTTGACGGTTTTTGGGCCTGGGCCGAGAAGTTATGCGTTCCAGCTTTCAAAAAAGTCCAAAAAGCTGGCGATTAAATCGGTTTTGACGGAAAGGCTCAAGGGGCAGAACTTCACGGTGGTTGATTCGCTCAACCTTGAGAAACCCAAAACCAAAGACGCTGTGGCTTTGCTGGCAAGTTTGAACCTTCCCGAGAAAACCCTGTTTCTGATTTCGGAGAAAAACACTAATTTGCAGTTGGCGGTTCGCAATCTGCCTCGTGTGGATGTGCTTCTGGTTGATGGGCTCAATGTGTTTGACCTGCTGGCCCATGAGCGGATTGTTTGTACTCCCGAAGCGCTTAAAAAGATTGAGGAGCGGTTGAACTGATGGATATTTATCGAATTATAGAGAAACCGCTGGTCACGGAAAAGGGTACTGGAATGCTTGCCGACGGTAATTGGGTGGTTTTCCGTGTGAACCCTTCTGCTAATAAAATCCAGATCCGGGAAGCGGTGCAAAAGATTTTTGATGTCAAAGTTCTTCACGTCAACACCCAGGTTGTGCGGGGTAAGCGCAAACGGTTCGGCAAAACAATGGGCCAGTCCAAGAATTGGAAGAAGGCAATGGTTCAATTGAAAGAAGGCGAGAAGATTGAAATTTTTGAGGGAGTTTAAGCTGTAATGTCTATCAGGAAGTTAAAACCTAGATCAGCCGGTGTCAGGTTCCAGACCATTTCCGGTTTCGATGAGATCACCAAGTCGACTCCCGAGAAAAGCCTTCTTGTTGCAATAGCAAGAAAAGGTGGGCGTAATAACCATGGGCGTGTCACTGCCAAACGGCGCGGTGGTGGGCATCGCAAGCAGTACCGGATTATAGATTTCAAGCGGCAGAAGGATGGTGTTCCGGCGAAAGTTTTGGGCATTGAATACGATCCTAACCGTAGCGCCCGGATAGCTCTTTTGTCCTACGTGGACGGTGAAAAGCGATATATCATTGCCCCCGCTAAACTGAGTGTCGGGGATGGGTTGATGTCGGGTGAGCAGGCTGATATCCGCATTGGTAATTCACTTCCTTTAAAAGATATTCCTGAGGGTACCCTGATCCATAATGTGGAACTGCGTCCAGGCAAGGGAGCGCAGATTGCCCGCAGTGCGGGTAGCAGTGTCCAGTTAATGGCCAAAGAAGGTGAGTATGTGAATCTCAAGCTCAAGTCTGGCGAAGTCCGGCTGATTCATAAAAACTGCCGGGCAACAATTGGCACGGTCGGTAATGCGGACCATGAAAATATATCCATAGGTAAAGCTGGTCGTGTGAGATGGTTGGGGCGTCGGCCCCGTGTGCGCGCGGTGGCAATGAACCCTGTTGATCATCCCATGGGTGGTGGTGAAGGGCGGTCTTCGGGCGGACGACACCCGTGTAGTCCTTGGGGCCAGAGCGCTAAAGGATTAAAGACCAGGAAGCTTAAAAAGTTATCCAATAAATTTATTCTCAGCCGCAAGAAGAGAAAATAAACTGTTTGTAAACTGAGGTTTTGGTATGGCTCGATCGTTAAAAAAAGGCCCGTTTGTCGATACGCATTTGCAAGATAAAATCGAGGAGATGAACCGGAAGAATGAAAAGAAAGTGTGTAAAACCTGGTCGCGTCGGTCAACAATCACTCCTGACTTTGTCGGGCATACTTTGTCGGTGCATAATGGTAAGAAGTTCCTCCCGGTTTTTGTGACGGAAATATGGTTGGCCATAAGTTGGGTGAATTTTCTCCCACGCGAACGTTTAGGTCGCATGGCGGAAAAACCAAAAAAGCAGTGACCAAATAAGATAGGAAAATCATGGAAGTTAGAGCTCTACTAAGGCATACAAGGACGGCGCCGCAAAAGGCGCGGCTGGTTGCAGATTTGATTCGCGGAAAAAATGTCAACGAAGCAATCAATATTCTTGCTTTTACCCGCAAGCGGGTGGCGGGAAAGTTTCAGAAGCTCCTGAAGTCTGCGATTGCGAATGCGGAGGAGAACCATAAGGTTCTTGATGTGGATGATCTGTACGTTAAAAACGTTCAAGTCGATGAGGGTGTGACCTGGAAAAGGAATATGCCGAGAGCGCGTGGAACGGCAACCAAGATCGAAAAAAAGACCAGTCATATTACTTTGATACTTGAAGAAAAAGAATCTTAAGGAGATAAAGCGTGGG
>PCTK01000153.1:0-191 GCA_002786505.1 Nitrospinae bacterium CG22_combo_CG10-13_8_21_14_all_47_10
GAAAGAGGTTGGCGGGAGCAAAAGCATCCACAAAATATTTGCCGGTTATAAAAACTCCTTCAAGTATTTTCCTGTGTGGGAGGCTTCCACTTTTGCGACCTGTTCCGGCGTGCCTTCTGCCAAAACCCTTCCACCCCCATCGCCGCCTTCAGGGCCCAGGTCTATGATATGGTCGGCGGTTTTGATCACGT
>PCTK01000153.1:202-4660 GCA_002786505.1 Nitrospinae bacterium CG22_combo_CG10-13_8_21_14_all_47_10
TCGATAATGACCACCGTATTGCCGGAATCCACCAGTTTGTCGAGAACTTTCAGCAGGTGTTCAATGTCTGCAAAATGCAGTCCAGTTGTAGGCTCATCCAGAATATACAGGGTTCTTCCGGTACTGCGCTTGCTCAACTCTTTTGACAGCTTTACCCGCTGGGCCTCTCCGCCTGATAATGTCGTAGCCTGTTGCCCGAGGCGGATGTAGTCGAGCCCGACATCGGTGATGGTTTGCAGTTTGGTTTTGATGGCCGGAATGTTGGTGAAAAATTCCTTGGCCTCCTCTGCCGTCATATCCAGTACATCGGCAATATTTTTGGCTTTATAACGAATTTCGAGCGTTTCACGGTTGAAGCGTTTCCCCTGGCACACTTCGCAGGTGACGAATACATCGGGGAGAAAATGCATTTCCACTTTAATGACTCCATCGCCCTGGCAGGCTTCGCACCGTCCTCCTTTAACATTAAAGCTGAACCGGCCAGGTTGATAACCGCGGGCGCGGGATTCGGGAACCTGGCTGAACAATTCCCGTACAAGGGTGAACACGCCCGTATAGGTAGCCGGGTTGGATCTGGGAGTTCTCCCTATTGGCGACTGGTCGATATCAATAACTTTATCCAGCCATTGAATGCCCTGGATTTTTTTAAATTGCCCGGGTTTGTCCAGAGAGTTCCAGAAATGCCGGGCCAGAGCCTTATATAAAATATCAATGGTGAGCGTGCTCTTGCCCGACCCGGATACTCCGGTTACACAGACAAAACAACCGAGCGGAATTTTTACCGATATTTCTTTCAGGTTGTTTTCATGGGCTCCCTGGATTTCCAGCGTTTTGCCATTGCCCTTGCGCCGGGTTTTGGGAACCGGGATCTTTTTTCTGCCTGTTAAATATTGTCCGGTCAAGGAATCTTTCGATTTCAGCAGGGCTTTTGGGGTTCCCGCGAAAATCGTTTCTCCCCCATGCACTCCCGCGCCGGGGCCCAGATCGACAACATAGTCAGCGGCCCGGATCGTGGCTTCATCATGCTCCACGACGATGACCGTGTTGCCCAGATCGCGCAGGCGGAGCAGGGTTTTTAGCAGACGGTCATTGTCTCTCTGGTGCAGTCCAATACTGGGTTCATCAAGGACGTAAAGCACTCCCATCAAACTGGAGCCTATCTGGGTTGCGAGGCGAATGCGCTGGCTTTCTCCGCCCGACAGGGTGGCTGAGGACCGGTCCAGGGAAAGATAGTCCAGGCCGACATTGATGAGGAACCCAAGCCGCTCCCTGATTTCCTTGATGATTCGACGGGCAATATTATATTCCTGCTGGGTCAACTTCAAATCCTGGAAAAACTGGTGGGCCTTGGCAATGGAAAAGGATGTGAGTTCGACGATATTGAGGCCGGCAATTTTTACCGAAACGGCCTCTTTGCGCAACCGGTCGCCATCGCAGGTTTGGCAGGAAAGAGGGCGCATATAACGCGCGATTTCTTCCCGGCTGGAGGAGGAGTCTGTCTCCCGGTAACGCCTCTCCAATTCTGGTATCGCGCCTTCGAAGGTATCTGTATAGAATTGTTTTTTACCTTCCTTTTCAAAATAATACTTGATCTGTTCATCACCGGACCCAAAAAGAAGAATGTCGCAAACCTTTTTAGGCAGTTTCTCAAACGGGGTGTTGAGCTTGAATTTAAAATGGGCGGAGATCGTATCAAGCATCTGGTGATAATAAATGGAGTTGCGTTTTTCCCAGGGCTTTAAGGCTCCATCACGAATTGATAGCTTAGAGTCGGGAACCACCAGCTCGGGGTCAATCACCATTTTTATTCCCAGTCCATCACACTGGGAACAGGCCCCCTGTGGATTGTTGAAAGAAAACAGGCGAGGTTCCAGTTCGGGATAGCTGATGTTGCAATAACTACAGGCAAATTTTTCACTGAATAACAGTTCTTCTTCTTTGTCTTCCAGGATTACAACGACCAGAGAACCTTCGCCGTGCTTGAGCGCGGTTTCGACCGAGTCGGCCAAACGTTTGCCCATGTTCTCCTTGATAACCAGCCTGTCTACGACTGTTTCCAGAGTGTGTTTGAACTTTTTGTTTAGAACAATTTCTTCCTCCAGGGATCGGACTTCACCGTTGATCCGCGCGCGGACGAACCCGTTCCTCTTCATGTCAAGAATTTCCCTTTTAAATTCTCCCTTTTTGTTCCGGGCCACAGGTGAAAGGATCATTACTTTCTTGCCGACAGGAATGGCCTGAACCTGGTCAACAATATGTTGCACCGTTTGAGAAGTGATTTGCCGTCCACAACCATAACAAAAGACTTTGCCGACCCTGGCGTAAAGCAGGCGAAGGTAATCATAAATTTCGGTTACTGTGCCAACGGTGGAACGGGGATTTTTGCTGGAGGTTTTCTGCTCAATCGAGATGGCCGGGGAGAGTCCGTCAATGGAGTCGACATCCGGCTTCTCCATCAATTCCAGGAACTGTCGCGCGTAGGCAGAAAGTGACTCAACGTATCGCCGCTGTCCCTCGGCGTAAATGGTGTCGAAAGCGAGGGATGACTTTCCCGAGCCGCTTAAACCTGTTATCACCACCAGTTTTTCCCGCGGCAAAGTGAGGTTGAGGTTTTTAAGGTTATGTTCCCTGGCGCCTTTTATGGTGATGTGTTCCATTGCCATGATGGGTAATTACTCTTTGAAAAGGTTATGCCATTTTTTATCGACCCTGGTTTTTATCTCCGAAGTCATTTCAATCTCCTCGGGCCAGTTTTGCTGATAGCCTTCTTCGGGGAGTTTTTGAGTCGCATCAATGCCCAGGCGTTCTTCCTGAAAATGGAAGTCCCGTTTTGGGTCGATGTTGTTGAAGAACTTCCACATGACGGTGGAGGTGTTTGTGATGTCGACATGGCCCTCCAGAACAATGACAATTTCCAGAGCAGAAAAGTCAGGGTGATCGAGAAAGGCATTGATGAACTCCTCACCCTGATTGGGAGCCGTTTTGTCGAGAGCCGCGAACAGAACGGGTGCCTGAAGCTCTAGAATCCGGCAGGCTTTAAGCTCCTGAAACGCTTTCATCACTTCTTCCTGTGTTGGAAGTGTGTGTGTTGGAAGGTGCGGGGGAGCCTCTTTGCCATAGCCGGGTTCGCCTTCGATTTTGGTAGTGAGGTCTATCCCCAGCTTCGAGCCGTATAACATCTGGTCAGAAGCATGGTTGAGAACGTCGAGCACTCCTTCAGAGAAAAAAAGGTCTGTTTCAAAATCCACGTTACTGAGTAAAAGGTTTGCCACTTCTTCATAGTCATGAACATTGACTCCGGCAGAAACGGCGACGATGGTTTTGACAAAACTCATTTGGCCCAGTCCCCACAAAGCGCTCATCAGTCGTCGGGACTGCATGGGGTAACGCTTGTCGATAGAAACAATGACACAATTGTGGAAGACTCCTTCTACCGGCATATCCATATCGACGATTTCCGGGAGTTGGGTTTTGAGCAAAGGCAGAAAGATGCGCTCGGTGGCCCGGCCCAGGTAAAAATCTTCCTGCGGCGGTTTGCCGACAATGGTGGTCAGGTAAACGGGATCCTTGCGGTGGGTTATGGCGGTGAGGTGGAAGACTGGATAATCCCCATCCTGAGAGTAATAACCGGTGTGGTCCCCGAAAGGCCCTTCCGGCCGCATTTCGGAGGGATCAATGTAGCCCTCCAATATTATTTCGGCATTGGCCGGAACTTCCAGGTCAACGGTTTTGCATTTCACCAAAGGTACACCCTGTTTGCGGATGAAACCTGCCAGAAGAAACTCATCAATGCCATAGGGCAGGGGAGCGGAAGCGGAATAACAGGACGCGGGGTCGGCACCCAGGGCGACGGCGACTTCCATCACCTTATTTTGTTTTTTATACTCATGAAAAAAGTGGGCGCCATCTTTATGGATATGCCAGTGCATGGCGGTTGTTTTGCGGTCATAAACCTGCATGCGGTAGAGTCCAACATTCCTGGTTTTTTTGTCAACACTGCGGTTGATAACGATGGGGAAAGTAATGAACCGTCCCGCGTCATGAGGCCAGCATTGCAGAATCGGGATCATTCCCAGATCAATATTTTCATTCAGATGGACGACTTCCTGGCAGGGCGGGGTAGCCGTGTGCAACAGTTTTGGCGGAAACTGGGCCGCCTGTAAAAGCATGGGCAAAAGTTTGGCCTTGTCCAGCAAAGTTGACGGGGTAGGAATTTTTATATAGCGTTCAATTCTTTTGGGGATTTCTTCGATGTCATGGACGCCGAGCGACATGTTCATGCGCCGGATACTGCCAAAGGCGTTGATCAGCACCGGCATGGAACTTCCCTCGACATTTTCGAACAGCAAGGCTTTGCCGCCGCCGGGTTGCTTGGAGACCCGGTCGGTGATTTCCGCGATTTCAAGAATGGGTGAAACCGGTTCCTTGATCCGCAGGAGTTCTTCCTCACGCTCCAGG
>PCTK01000045.1:0-4646 GCA_002786505.1 Nitrospinae bacterium CG22_combo_CG10-13_8_21_14_all_47_10
CCAGGTCTCTTTAATAATTTTCCAACTACTGCCTTCGTTTTTCCAGATCAGTTCCTTCCGTCCTATATCTGAAACCCTGTCTGATTTAAAGTCCTGCGTAAACGACATTACTATGGTCTCATCGTTTTGCTTCATCTCCATATCGCTTATCTGGATAGTGGTTCTTGAGTTTCTCCCCAAAATAAAGCGGCGTTCCCGCTCCCATTCCTGGCGGGATTTGGAGGGGGCTTCAAAGCTTCTGGAATAAAATGACAGGTAGGTATCGACCTCCCCCTCTTCCCAGGCTTTCAGCCAGATCAGAAGTTGAGAGACCACAATATCAATAGAATCTACGGAGTCTGTCAAATCCGGTGGCCCTTCCCCTGAAAGGAGAACCAGGGCGGAAATATCAAGATTCTTTTTCAGACCTTGGGCAACCTGGCTGGCTTCCTCTTTAGAGGGATAAGGCCCGACACGAACCTTGTGCCACCGGGAGTTTTTATCCTTCACAACAAAAGGCGTATAGCCCTGCTTTTTGATGCTGGATACAAAGCCCTCGGCATTCTTCTCCTGGCTGAATGAACCCAACTGCACCATCCAGCCCTTTTCAGAGTCCGCCTCAGCCATTTTCGGCAAAACAAAAACCAATATCCCAAATAAAGCTCCCGCTAATATTAAGTTTTGTTTAAAGAAAGAGGACATTGCAGTAGCTCGATATCCAAGGCGGCAAAAAGAGGGAACTCAGCAGAACCCAAAGCTGATTATAAAACAAATATTTATTAAGAGCCAGCCTTGGGTTTTGCAGGGTTTTTGAGAGGAAAGTTGTCAGGCTGTTCCAGTCATAAATAATGAACAGCCTTTCCCTTTAAAGCATTTTTTTAATATAGGGAACTAATTGGTTGGCACTAACGGCTGAAGCCCGCGCATTTAAAATGCCCTTTTGATCAATGATTAAAACGGTTGGCATTTCCCTTTGTAAATAAGATTGATATACTACTTTCACGGGATCAATCAAATAAGGGAACTGCACTTTCTCTGGGAACTTACTGAGATATTCCGCCACCGCTTCCCTGGAATCCCCATTGGTATTAATTCCCAGTATCACCACTTGGTCTTCGTTAAACTGCTTTCTGACTTTATTAAACTCCATGGCCTGGTTCATACAGGGAACACAAATATGGAACATACCGATGACAACCACCTTGCCCTTAAAGTCCGACAACGCTACCTGTTTTCCATCCATGGATTTCAAAGAAAACTCCGGGGCCGACTGCCCAGGTGAAGTTGCCCCGGCAAAAGCGGGGACCACCCCTAAAAGCATAATAATTAACGAGAAAAATACTTTTCGCATGATAAACTCCATTTCGATGGAATATTTTAATAGGAAATCCTCTCTAAGTGAAAGGGAAGTTTTTGTTTACTGTTCCATTTTAGAACAGGGGAGCCTGATTTGAAAGGGCTTTCAAAAGACCTGGAAGTAGTGGCAATCCGTAACCAAAAACTCCCCCTTGACTTGGTATGGATTTTGTACTAAAAATTAGGTGTAATCCTTTATTTCTCTTAGGTTTTACCCAGAGATTCGGGTTTGATTCCCTACAAAAATGACTATTGTCTCAAGAGGCCTCATTGTGTCCGGTATATACTGGGGATCTTCATTTTTTCAATGGGTTAGGTTCACAACGGTCCGATAAATTCTAAATTGAGGAAACCCATATTGTTGACGCTGGTTTTTTCATAAGAACCTCGTAATTTTCTCAAAGAAAAATCAAATACGCCGACCAGCCCCTTTCAAACTGCTAACTTTTTACACGAGGGTTTTAAGAATGAAAAAAACATTGCTCCAAGTCCTGTTTGTCCTGCCTGTACTACTGATCTTCTCCTTCCCAACTTTTGCCTATCAGGAAATTGATGTTAAAAACGGAGGAACAATAAAGGGCGATGTCAAAATGGTCGGTGATATGCCTTTCCCCCGTGTGTACCACCTGATTTTGTTTCCCAATATTGATATGTGCGCGGAAGTGGACACTGACAATGAAATGAACCGGGTTCTTGATGACTTCAAAGTTTCGCCGAATGGGGGGCTTAAAGATACGATCATCACGCTGGAGCATGTTGAAGCAGGAAAACCATTCAACAAAGAGCCCATAGCAATCCGTTCAGAAAACTGCAAGTTTTTTCCGGATGTCAATCTCATCCGTCAAGGCGAGTCCTTCCAGGTAGACAATATTGATGCGGTCATGCATAACAGCCAAGTCTACCAAAAGGAAAGAGGAAAAATCTTACTGAACATCCCCATCCCCGCAGAGGAAGTTTCTGAAGGAAAGATCGTTTTCAAAAAACATTTTAAAATCATGCAAATGATTTGTGGAATGCACGAGTTCATGCAGACCTGGGGTTATCGGATACAGAATCCTTATTATTTCAAAACCGATAGCGATGGAAACTTCAATATCGGGGATATCCCGCCGGGAGAATATGTGGTGAACGCATGGCACTATTTGATGAAACCCCAAAAAAGGAAAATCAAAGTCGCCGCAGGCGAAACCATTAACCTGAAGTTTGAGTTTGATGCTGACAAGGTCGAAAGGCCATTCTACGAAACGATCAAGTCTGGAAGAATCAAAAAAGATGCGGTCATTCCTGGAACCGCTAAAGGGAAAGAAATGGGGCGTTAGTTTGAAGCCATCACCCTGTAATTTGTATGGACATGGTTTAATTTACCTGTTCTTTTTTTGTTTTCTGGCGACATCGGCCCCCGTATGGGGGTTCACCCCCCCGCCTTCTGAAGGTGTTCCTAAAACATTTCTCTACAAAGATCAAACAATCACGCTTAAAAACCTTACCAACCCGTTCAAGGACGACCATAAAGTCCTTAAAGAAGGGGGCACCTTATACACCAGGAATTGTTTTTTCTGCCACGGCGATTTGCTTGATGGTAACGGTCTGTTCGGGAAAAGTTTTTTTCCACCGCCTGCAGATTTCACCCGCCTGGACTCAATCCTCTCCCGGCCTCAGGCCTATACCTTCTGGCGCATCATGAAAGGAGGCCAGGGACTCCCGGAAAAATATGAGCCGTGGAACTCAGCCATGCCAGCCTGGGAGGAAACACTGAGCGAAAAGGAGGTTTGGAAAATCATCGCCTATATTTATGAAACAGCAGGAAAGTCGCATGCCAAACCCGGCAAAGAAGAACCGCCTTCAATTAAAAGGGGAAGGCATGTTTTTTTAGAAAAATGCGCTTATTGCCACGGAGAAAAGGGCAAGGGTGATGGTCCCGCGGCTGACTACTCCATGCCACAACCAAGGAACCTGACAAAAGGCCATATAAAAATCCGTTCCACCCCATTCGGGAAAATTCCAACCGATGAAGATTTGCTAAACGTCATCAATAACGGATTGCACGGAACCACCATGCCCGGCTGGAAACACCTACCGGAAAATGACCGTAAGAGCCTGCTGGTTTTTATCAAGTCCCTTTCTAATAAATTTGAAAATTTTGAAAAAAAAGGCAAAAGCCATAAGGTGGTAAAAGTTGGCAAAGAACCAGCTTTATCCCCTGAAAGTATGGAACGTGGCAAGAACCTGTTCATGGTCAATTGCTCCGGATGTCATGGCGTTGAAGGGCGAGGCGATGGAGTTGCCACACAACGCATTGTGGATTATTCATCAAGTGCTATCTGGCCGAGAAACCTGAGCCAACCCTGGACCTTTCGGCGCGGCAGTACCCGAAAAGATATTTTCAAAACCTTGCGGACAGGGCTATCCACAACTGCCATGCCAAAATTCTCGTCAAGAATTTTCAGCGATGAACAAATTTGGGATATCGTCAACTTCGTCAGCACTCTTGCCCCACCTGCCCAACCCAAAATGCAAAGCCTCATTCACGCCAAAAAAGTTGCGGGGAAAATTCCTGATGATCCCAATGCGCCAGTATGGCAAGACGCGCAAACCAGCTTTGTTCCTTTGGGAGGTCAGCTCCAGGCGAAACCAAAATCTTATTTCCCAACGGTGCGCAATCTGACAGTACGAGCCGTGCATAACAACAAAGAAATTGCTCTTTATATCCATTGGGATGACCCATCTCTCGACCCGGCATTCAAAAAATTTACGGCTGTTGAGGAGTCCCCTCCCCCACCTCTGCCAGAACATATGAAGGGAAAAGTGCCGGAGGAGCCGCTGGAACCTGTCACTCCTGAATATCCAGATGCCCTCGCCGTACAGTTCCCTGTTTATCTGGATAAGCAGACACCCTATTTCCTCAATGGCGATGCCGATCATCCAGTTAATTTATGGCAATGGACCACATCGACCAATAAAGCAACAGAGATACACGCCAACGGATTAGATGGATGGTCTCATCAGGAAGATTCTTCGATTCACGCCAAAGGGTATTTCAGGTACGGAAGGTATTCATTAATTTTAAAACGTGCGTTTAAAGAAGATGACGGAGATGTCCAGTTTCAAACCGGCAAACCCATCCCGATTGCCTTCAACGTCTGGGACGGTTATGCCAAAGAAACCGGCAACAAAAAATCCATCTCATCCTGGTTCACCCTCTGGCTCGACGAATAGCCCTGTGCCCCCACCGGTGGACAATAGAAACGCCGGGAAATGCTCCTAAAAAGGCCTCTGTTTAAGCGCCATTAAAAAAAGCTATAGCTAATATA
>PCTK01000045.1:4719-5045 GCA_002786505.1 Nitrospinae bacterium CG22_combo_CG10-13_8_21_14_all_47_10
CGCGCACCATAGCCCATGGAGGGTGGAATGATTAAGGTTCTCTGCCCTCCAACTTTCATACCCTGCACACCTTGATCCCAACCTTTAATGACCCGCCCGGACCCAAGTGGGAATGTGAAATAACCTGGGCGATCGCGGGAACTATCAAACTTTTTGCCTTTATTGTCTGGGGCACTATTATCGAAAAGCCAGCCCGTATAATGAACATGCGCCATCTTGCCAGCAACAGCTTCCTCGCCCGTTCCCACACGAACATCAATTTTTTTTAACACTTCACTGTCAGCATTTGCATAGCTGGTTAGTCCAAAAATAATCAGGCATAAACC
>PCTK01000069.1:0-917 GCA_002786505.1 Nitrospinae bacterium CG22_combo_CG10-13_8_21_14_all_47_10
AACGGAACCGTCGGGCAAGAGGAAAGACAAACCATTAACCTTGAATATCAAAACCTGTTAGAGGAATTGGATAGAATTTCAAACGTGACAGAATTCAGAGGCACCAAGCTTCTCGATGGATCTTTGGCAGAAGGTGCTTTAGAGCATCTCATTCTCCAATTAGGGGTCAACTCCTCTGCCGATAATCAAATCAATTTGAATACTGAAATTAACCTGACAGAAATTAGCCAGGCAGGTTTGGGTCTGACAGGCTCAAATATCACGTCACAGAGTAGCTCCTTTCTGGCACTCAATGATTTGACAGCCGCTATTGATGATTTGATTAATGTCCGTAGCAAAGTCGGGTCAACGCAAATCCGCATGAGTCATGCCCTGAACAGCATAAACTCTCAAATCGAAAATTTGACGGCCGCAGAGTCAACAATTCGAGATGCTGATATAGCGGCGGAATTGACCACTCTGACGAAAAACCAGATTCTGGTTCAGGCTGGTGCCGCTATGCTTGGACAAGCCAATCTGATTCCCCAGGCAGTTTTAACGCTGTTTGAAGGAGTTCAATAATTTAAATGATGAGATCAGGGAGGTCCAGGCTTCCCTGTATTTTATTCAACAATAATCAGGAGGTTTAAAATGTCATTAACCATTTTCCCGAAAGCGTTTTCTGTGGGTTTTTCACCCCAGTACAATTCTGCAAAATCGCAATCGCATGGAGCCGCCGCCCCTCCCCAGGTAACTTCCAGTGGTCAGGTTTCAGGCGATCAGGCCGACCTGCAAACTGTAAAAATCGTTTCCGACGACAGGAATGTTTCCCCTGACAATACGGGACTGGGGGCCTCGAATCATAAAACCCGTGTTCGCATCGACCCGGAATCTCAGGAAGTTATCATCGAAGTCATAAATAATAAAACAGGGAAAGA
>PCTK01000069.1:962-5010 GCA_002786505.1 Nitrospinae bacterium CG22_combo_CG10-13_8_21_14_all_47_10
GATCAGCGAATACCATAGCGTGGCCTTCGATCAAAGTCGACCCGCTTAGCCCCGCTCAATTTCAGTCACAACCGGGGCCCGCCCACACAAAAAGGCCCCGGATGACAAAATCATTCCAGTTTTATTGGGAATGATTTTGCGTTGCCTCCCGCACATCTCCCGCCAGTGTTATAATAGTTGTGAGCTTGACTCCATCAAGAAACCTTCTTGTCATGATTTTTAGTGAAAATTTTTAAAACAGGAATCGTTGGCTGTGGGCGCATAGGAAGCCTTCTTGAAGAAGACCTCCTGCGCGGTAAACCCTGTACCCATGCTGGCGGGTTTTCAGCCTTGCCCAATGTCCACTTGTCCGCAGGGTGCGATATCGACCCTGAACGACTGCAAAAATTCGGGAAACGCTGGAATGTAACCCACTTGTATTCTGATTACCGGGATATGCTGGAAAAAGAAAATCTGGATATCCTCTGCATCGCAACCTGGACCCCGCTCCATGCGAGCATGACGCTTGAAGCCGTGCGGGCAGGAGTCAAAGGTGTTTTCTGCGAAAAGCCTATTGCAACGGACCTTGATCAGGCACGGAAAATGGTTCGAATTTGCCGGAAAAAAAATATCCCGCTGATCATAAATCACGAAAGAAGGTGGGACGCTTATTACCAACAAGCCCGTAAGCTGATTCTCTCTGGAAAAATTGGAGAAATAAAAACCCTTGTCGGCAATGCCCTGAGTTGGAAACCGGGAAAGCTGTTGGTGTCCAACCATGGCGGCGGCCCTCTATTTCATGATGGCACCCACCTTACAGATCTCCTGCTTTTTTTCGGCGGTCCTGTCGCCTGGGTTTCTGGTCACGAAACCAGGCCAGGCGGAAAAAAATATATCGAAGAAACCGCAAGCGCCATGCTGGGTTTTAAAAACGGCGCCATCGGGTTCATTGAAGGAGGCGGGGCCAGAAAATATTTTAATTTTGAACTGGACATTCAAGGCTCTGAAGGCCGCATACTTATTGGTAATTCCGGGAAAGAACTTTATATCACTAAAAAAAGCCGCCGCTTCACCGGCTTTCAAGAGCTGGAAAAAGTTCCTTTTCCTGAGCCTAAAAAATACGAGTCTCCCTTCATCGGGGGAGCTCGCGACATGCTCCGAACACTCCAAACAGGAAAAGCTGGGGTTTCAACCGGAGAAAACGGGTTGCGGGCTCTTGAGATTATTTCCGCTGTTTACCAATCGGCACAACAAAAGGGCAAACGCGTGAGGGTCGGGTGAACCTCCCACAACCTCACGCGTGGACAACCCTCAAAATTAAAAATTTTTAATTGCAAGTCATGAAGCCCCTGTGATAGTTTTCTCATACACAAATTTCCTGCATGTTGGTTCACTTCGAGTTTCTGCTACATCAAAAAGTTAAAGACTCCTTGGAAAAACTACAGTCATATGGAGACCCGAGATGATTGAGGTTGAAAATCTCACCAAGTACTATGGGCCAAGACGAGCCATCAACGACTTAAATTTTCATATAGCTCAAGGAGAAGTTGTCGGCTTTTTAGGTCCCAATGGGGCCGGCAAAAGCACGACCATGAACATCCTTTCATGCATCCTTCCCGCATCAAGCGGAACAGCCCGAATTCAGGGGTACGACACATTTGAGCATTCCATTGAGATCAGGAAAATAATCGGTTACCTGCCAGAGACTCCCCCGCTTTACCTGGACATGTGTGTTCGTGATTACTTGGTATTCGCCGCAAAGGTAAGAGGGCTGACAGGCAAGCAAACCGGAAGCGCTGTGGAAACGGTAATCGGAAAATGTTCTCTAAAAGATGTTAGCCACCGCATTATAGGCCGACTTTCTAAAGGATACCAACAGCGCGTTGGGTTGGCGCAGGCCATGGTGCATGATCCAGACATCCTCATTCTTGACGAACCAACCAGTGGCTTGGACCCCATTCAAATTATAGAAATCCGCAAACTAATTCAAGAGTTGGCCAGTTCTCATACCATCATCCTCAGTTCACACATTCTTCCCGAAATCACCCAAATATGCCAGCGGGTCATCATCATCAATGAGGGAGAAATCGCCGCAGTGGACTCCCTGGAGGGTTTGACCGCCTCGCTGAGAAAAAGCGAACGCCTTTCCCTGACTGTGAGAAGTGCCGGTGAAGGGATGGAGGAAAAATTAAACTCCCTGAGCCAAGTGCTCTCAGTTTTTCCCGGCGAGAAAAATCAGTTCATGATCGAATGCGAATTGAACTCCCATCTTCAAGATGAATTCGCCCGCATGGCTTTGGATAACCAGTGGGGCCTTGTCGAAATCAAACCAATTTCCATGACCCTGGAAGATGTGTTCCTTAAATTGACCATTGAAGAAAAGGATGTGAAGGCATGAGAAACGCATGGGTCATTGCCAAGAGGGACTTGGGGTCATTTTTCAACTCTCCCATTTTTTACGTTGTCACTACTGTATTTTTAATCATATATAGTTTCATATTTTTTAATATCCTGAATTTTTTCAGCTTCCAAAGTTTGCAGGCAGGACAACTACAAGCCATGGGAATGAACTTGAATCTGAATGAAATGGTGATTGAACCCAGCCTCCAAAATATGTCGGTGATTCTATTGCTGATCATCCCCATTATCACCATGCGTAGTTTTGCCGATGAGCAGAAAATGAAAACTTTCCGCCTCTTGCTTTCTTCCCCGATCCCTCTCAGGGAAATAGTTTTAGGAAAGTTCCTGGCTTGCATGATTGTGGTTACCGTAATGATTTTGATCTCCTCCTATTCTGTAGGCTTCCTGTTTCTGCTGGGGGAACCCGAACCCGGCCCCATTGTCACAGGCTATTTAGGAGTTTTGTTGATGGCAGGTTGTTATGTGTCGGCAGGTGTCTTTGCGTCGTCCTTGACAGACAATCAAATTGTCGCCGCCGTTTTGACCTTCGGATTCTCCCTGTTTATGTGGGTCATCGGCTGGGGAGCCCAAGCCGCCGGAGCCACTACCGGACAAGTGTTGCAATTCCTTTCCATTGTTGACCATATGGATCGGTTTTTAAAAGGCATGGTGGATACCAGCGATCTGATGTATTACCTGAGCTTTATATTGCTTGGCCTTTTCCTCTGCCACCGCGTGCTGGATTCCAATCGATGGAGATGAGGAAATGAAAAAACTTACATCCATGGCAGGATGGCTGGCCCTGACAACAGGTTTTACCGCCCTGTTTATATATATCGTCCTTCCCGACCTCAAGACTGTGTATTCCTCACTGGCGGTCGTTTGTCTGGTTAACGCAATATTTTTTGTGGTTGCCGAAGGTCCCCGGTTAAAGCGTAGTCTTTCCTCACGTTCGGCTCTATATGGGGCGAACACCCTGATCCTGACTGCCGTCTTCATGGGCATAATAATATTTGCCAACCTGCTTGCCTTCCGCCATAAGCATCGTTTTGATTTTACGGAAGGGGGCTACTTCACCCTGGCGCCTCAAACCAAAAAGTTTATCTCCAGGCTTCCGCGCGAGGTGAAGCTGACCGCTTTTTTCCAAACCGAATCGCCTGAAAAAATCGCTTTCACCAATTTGATTGCCGGCTACCTCGAAGAAACCGATAAAATAAAACTTCATTATGTTGACCCGGATAAAAACCCGGCGGTCACCAAACAATATGGCGTTACCACTTATGGAACCGTTGTCCTGGAAAGCGGTGCGAAGGAAACCAAGATTCAAAATGTCCGTGAGGAAAATATCACCAACGCGTTATTAAAAGTGACCCGCGACGAGCAAAAGGTGGTCTACTTTCTCGAAGGCCATAACGAGAGCAAAATAAGTAGCGACGAAAACGAAGGCTACGCCATCGCCAAAAAGAACCTTGAACAGGACGGGTTTATCGTAAAGCCTCTGCTTCTCATCCAGTCGGGGGAAATTCCCAAAGATGCCGCGGTACTAGTCGTCCCCGGCCCCAAAAAACCGCTTCAGGATGAAGAGAAAAAAATCATTGAGAACTATTTAAACTCCGGGGGAGCGGTTTTCATGCTTATTGATCCCAAGTCTTCATCCGGTATGGAAACT
>PCTK01000069.1:5036-7242 GCA_002786505.1 Nitrospinae bacterium CG22_combo_CG10-13_8_21_14_all_47_10
AGCTTTTCGGAGGGGATTTCGCGGCACCCGTCGTCAATCAATACACGGCTCATGAAATCACCAGCAACTTTGTTCTGGCGACGATTTTTCCGATTATAAGATCCGTCCATGAAATTCCTGTAGCAGGGATAACTACCACCGAGCTCCTGAAAACGGGTGCGAACAGCTGGGCTGAATCTGATTTCGTTTCAGGAACTGTGGAGTTCGACGAAGGCAAGGATATCAAAGGACCGGTTTCGGTCGCGGTCATTGCCACAAAAAACCTGGATAACACGGCCCCTGAAACTCCTAAAACTCATGAAGGCGTTGAAGGGTCGAATCAAAATAAAACTTCTTTGACAGCCACCCTTCTGGTAGTGGGTGATTCTGATTTTTCCAATAACCGCTACATCAACTTTTCGGGGAATGGGGATTTTTTCCTCAACGCTATTTCCTGGCTGGCAGAAGAAGAACAACTGATTTCCATTCGCCCTAAAAAGAGAAAGAACACACCCATTCAAATGACCCAGTCGTTGGGAAGCGCAATATTCATCATGGGTATCATTGTATTTCCAGGCCTCATAGCCACAGTGGGAATTCGAATATGGTGGCGGAGGCGCCGACTATGAAATTTAAAGGAACGGCCTTGATGGCGGCTGTCTTCCTGAGTCTTGCCCTTTATTACTTTTTCGTTGACCTGCCCGCTGAACAAAAAGAAAATACTGAAAAAGAACTGTCCGAAAAACTCCTTCCCCTTACAGCAGAAAAAGTGGTCGAGTTGTCGTTGACCAGCAATGGCGAATCCATAGCCTTAAAACGCAAGGCTCCGCATAAATGGGACCTCACCCATCCACTTTCAGCAACCGGAGACTCCGGAGAAGTGGAGGCCTTCATATTTGAAATTGAAAGTTTGAAAAAAACCCGGGTGGTAGAAGAAAACCCTGAAGATCTTTCCATTTACGGCCTAAGTTCCCCAGCCCTTAAAATCTATTTCAAATTTGAAAACGGAACAGGGGAAACCCTGTTAATAGGCGATGAAAGCCCTTTAGGAGGAAACCTCTACTTCAAACGGGAAAGCCAGCCCACTGTTATGATGGCTTCTTCGTCCCGGTCGCGTTTTGAAAAAACTGTCTACAATTTTCGCGACAAAACCCTGCTTAATTTCAATACGGGTTCCATCCAGAAAATACAAATTCTCAAAGGAAAAATCCCGCTGGAAATCAAAAGGACGGGAGAGACCTGGGAAATATCAGGAGATATCCGTGCCCGAGGAGACAATGATGCCATCATGAGCTTTCTTCAGTCCATCCAATTTTCCCGAGTCAGGGAGTTTGTGCACGAAAACCCGGACTCGCTGGAATCCTATGGGCTGAATCCACCTGCGCTGAAACTCACTCTGGAAAGTGAACAAGGTGAATTCCACACACTTGTACTGGGTGGACTTAAAGAGGGCAAAGGCTATTTTGGCAAAGTCAATGATTCTAAAAATATTGTTCTTGTAGACAAAAAACTTTTCGAAATACTTTCCCAAAAAACTGTAGAGTTTCTCGACAAAACATTACTGGAGTTTGATGAAAAAGAAATTTTGGAGTTGTCTCTGCAATCCGGAAACGAAACCATCCATGTGGTCCGTGGCGAGGGCACTCGTTGGGATATTCAAAGCCCGGTTAAAACCGGTGCCGACTTGTCTACCGTCAACAGCCTGCTCTTTGATCTCAAAGAGGCCAAAATCAGCGAATTCATAAAAATCTCCATAGACACTCCCCAATCGTTTGGCCTGGATATTCCGCGAAAAACTTTAAGCCTGAAAATGAAAGACTCAAAGACATGGACCCTGCAATTAGGCAATCAATCCGCCGATGGCCAAAAGGTATTTGCCCAGCGAACCGGCGAACCAACCGTATTCGCAATTTCCAAAGAAGTTGTTGATAAGTTATTTCGCAATCTTCATGATTTAAGAAATAAAAAACTCCTGAAATTTGAAAGCGATGAAGTGACTAAAATTACGATCCAAACACCGGGCAAATTCTTCGAGCTAAGAAAAGCCGGATCTCAATGGTCTCTGGAAAAACCCGAAAAAATCAGGACCGACCACATTGGCAATGATCTGATTTGGACCTTAAAAGGGCTGGAGTTTAACTCAATGGTCACTCCATCCCTGCCTGCCAACCTTTCAGGGCTGGACTCCCCCTCATTCACTATCCGCCTTTTCAAAGATGAGCAGAAA
>PCTK01000012.1:0-147 GCA_002786505.1 Nitrospinae bacterium CG22_combo_CG10-13_8_21_14_all_47_10
AACCGCATCGGCACGATTCGGACCAAGCATGACGGTCTTGTTCAGCAGGGAGATGTCTTCACCACATCGCTGGGCCGCACCCCAGGTGGAAGAGGGCGTGACCGAGGGGTTAGCCGGGACACCTTTTAACCGGATCGCGCCGGGCGT
>PCTK01000012.1:172-4965 GCA_002786505.1 Nitrospinae bacterium CG22_combo_CG10-13_8_21_14_all_47_10
TTGCCTGCAAAAGGGTTTTTGTTAATCGTCACCGGCGGGCGTTGGCCGGTGGGTGATTGTCAATTTTCCTCCTAATGCCAGCCCTAGCCCGACCCAGGCCAGTTCTTTTATTCGGGCTACAAGCGAAACGGCCAGACCAAGATTTGCCGGATATCCCAAAGCCGTGAGTATTAAAATCAGTCCTCCCTCCTGAGCTCCCAATCTCAATGGGATAAAGAAGCTACCCACCTTGACCAACTGGCCGAGCGCTTCTATAACCCACAATTCGTAAAAGCTGACCTGGAAACCAAGAAAATAAAGAATGGTGTACAATTCCCCAAGTCCCAAAATCCACCCCAGGAAAGCCAGGCCTGAGGCTTTGATCACCCTTGCCGGGTACTTCTTATAAAAGCCGGAAACCAGTTCGTTTAAATGTCCAAGTTTTGCCAGAAAATGTATCAGGTTCCGTTGGCTCAATTTGTGGCTGAGCCAGACACAAAATTTCCCCATGGTTCCAGAAACCTGAACAATGAAAAAAAGAAAAATACAGGTAGAGAACCCAACCATTCCGGTCAGGCTGACAAGCTTGAACTCCGCAGAAATTTTGGACGACAAAAGGATTAATGCAATTCCCGGAATGAAGAACAGAATCAAGCCCGCCAGGAAAGTAGTTTTAGAGACAATCTGCGAAGCGAGGGCTGACTTCAAGCTGAGCCCATGATGGTCCTTTAAAAGTTGGGCCTTCATGGGTTCACCCCCTAAAGTTGCAAAGGGAGTGATGGTGTTATAGGCTTCACCGACTTGGCGAATCCGCCATAACTGCCAATTCGAAAAAAGCCGGGTTTCTTCCGGGTGAAAATTGTTTTTCCAGGAAAGCGTGTCCAGCCACGTGACGCCTGCGTAAATAAAAACAATGACGGCAAAACCCCAGCCCATTTTTTTTAGAAGCTGGACCACGCTTGCCAGATCGACGGAGCTGATAGCCCAGCCCAAAAGCAGGCAACCGAAAATGAGAAAACCCGATTTTATGGCGTTAGACATAGCGGTGACTTATGAAAAAGAAGAAGAGACGGGCGGGAAAACGGGAAGGGTGATTGAGAGCGAAAAAATCTAACGGTCGCACTCTCCGCCTATCATGTTGATCATGTCGAAGGTCGGAATGATGTCGGCAAGCATTCCACCCTTGCACATTTCACCCATCGCGGCGGTCAGGGCAAAAGAGGGTGGGCGAACCCGGCATTTGTAGGGCCTGCCGGAGCCATCGCTGACAAGATAGAAACCCAACTCCCCGTTTGCCGCTTCAGTTGGAAAATAAACTTCACCGACAGGGGGTTTGAGTCCATCAATGACCATTTTGAAATGGGCGATCATTTCTTCCATGCGGGCGTATACATCCGGTTTGGCCGGACTCCGCAAGTATGGATTGGCAACATTGATGGGGCCATCCGGCATTTCCCGCATTGCTTGCTTAATGATCTTGAAGCTTTGTTTGATTTCTTCCATCCTTACGAGGTAACGGTCAAAGTTGTCGCCGGTTTTACCCAGGGGAATATCAAAGTCCATCTTATCGTAGCAAAGGTAGGGGTGATTTTTGCGAACATCATAATTGACCCCACTGGCACGCAGGCAGGGGCCGGTGAACCCCCAGGAGATGGCACTTTCTACCGGGATGGCGCCTGTGTCCCGCATCCGGTCTATAAAGATCCGGTTTTTGGTCAGCAGGTTGTCCACGTCCTCAAAAAGTGAATCGAGTTTGGGATAAGAAGCTTTAAGGTCCTCATCAAAGCCGGGAGGCAGGTCGCACATCAGGCCGCCAATACGGATATAGTTTGAGGTCAGGCGGGCCCCACAAACTTTTTCTAATAAATCCCAGACGATTTCACGAGCTTCCACGAAATAAATAAAAGCGGTCAATGCGCCTAATTCCAGCGCCGCGGCGGCGATATTGGTGTAGTGGTCCGAGATCCGTGAAAGTTCGTTGGTGACGACCCGGATGTATTTGCACCGTTCGGTTATTTCGATGCCGCAGAGTTTTTCCACAGCCAGCGCAAAGCCAATATTGTTCATGATGGCAGAGCAGTAATTTAAGCGGTCTGTGTAGGGAAACACATTCGAGTAGGTCACGCTTTCGCACATTTTTTCAAAGCCGCGATGCAGATAACCAATTTCAGTTTCCAGATTGACGACTGTTTCTCCATCCAGAGTCAGTAGAAACTTTACCGTCCCATGGGTGGCCGGGTGCGAGGGGCCCATATTCAGGACCATGTGATCGGTGTGTAAATTTTCTTTTAAGTCTGCCATAACGGTTCCCTTACCGGGATAAAATGATTTAGAGTTAACCTGCTTTGGAAATCTTTACGTTGATTAAACCTTCTTCCCCGTTTCGCAACGCGGTAACAGGAACAGTTGTCCAGTTTTTGGGAATGTAAAGCATTCCCGGGCTGGTCACCCTGCTGGTCTTGACCTTAACCTCTACTTTGCCTGCGGAAGATTCAACAACTATCTGGTCTCCACTGGCGACTCCCAAATTTTTAGCGTCTTCAGGATGCATTTCGGCGATACACTCCGGTCCTATTTCCACTAACGCTTTGGCGTGTTGGGTGTAGCTCCCTATATGGAACATGTGATTGTTGGTCTGCAGGGTGAAGGGAAAACCTTCGGCTTTGCCATTTTGTCCGGCTGGACTGTTGTTGACTTTGAATTTTGGACTCACATGAGTCGAATCCGGTTTCCACTGAACGGATTTGTTTCCCGGAAAAGCTCCCTTATAAGCAGGAGTGACGTTTTCTATTTCCTTCTGCACACTGGCAATATCTGTATTTTTGAAGGGGGTACCCAGCGCGTCTGCCAACTCAACCAATATGTCAAAATCTGGTTTCGAGAGTCCCTGGGGAATGACTGCTGGCGCGACTCGTTGAACATGCCGGGACATATTCGTGTAGGTGCCTTCTTTTTCGGCAAAAGTCGATGAAGGAAGAATCAGATCTGCCATTCTTGCGGTTTCGGTCATGAAAACATCGGTAACAACCAGAAACGGCACTGTCCGCAAAGCCTCTTTAACCTGTTGTGGTTTGAAATAGGACTGGACAGGATCTTCCCCCGCGATATAGAGGAATTTTAACGCGCCATTTATACAGTTTTGAAATAAGTCTCCTGCCAGATTCGCATCGCTAAGAGAAAAGGCACCCCACTCGCCAGCGAATTTTTCCAGAGCCGGGGAATCCTTGATCGATTGATAACCTGGTAAAAACTCAGGCGCACAGCCCATATCATTAACTCCCTGTGAGTTACAATGCTCTCTGGGGGGATAAATGCTTACGCTACCTGTGCTACCATGCTGAACCAATGTGCAAAGGTTGAGCAGGGCATTGAGGATCTCTTCGCCCTGACCGGTATCAAGAATATCGTTGCCGACAATGACGAAGCGGTCTCCGTTTTTTGCAAACCTCTCTGCCGCGCGAGTGAGAACGTCATCCGGCAGGCCGGTGCTTTGCTCAACAGCTTGAGCTGTATACTCACCTAAAGACTGCACCCACGCGTTATAGTTGGGGATGGCTGACTGTGCTTTTTCCGTATCGACCAGTTTATTGTCGATGATGATGCGAGACAATCGGGAAGCGACGATCAAATCGGAGCCATGTTTAAAAGTCATCCGCACATCGACTTTTGCCTTGCTTTCAAAAACGACTTTTCTTGGATTGGCGATAATTAAGTCGGTCTCCGTGAATATTGTTCCGAACCGGATAGAGTTTCCCCCTACCGGATACTCAGAAGGCAGGTCGGAGTTGAAAACCAGGACTACATCGGCCTCCTGCAGTTTAGTGATGGGTTGCGATGGAATGCCGTTTTCAAAACAGTCCAGCATGAACTGGTTCAGGTAAGGTGCCCTTAAATTAGCAAGGTTGGTGACCTGACTTGAGCCCAGCAGATTGCGGAACAGTTTTTGGAAGAGGTAATTTTCCTCATTTGTCAGTTTTTCAGAGCCAATTCCGGCAAGGCTGTCAGGCCCACTACGGTTCACGGTTGTTTGCATGCGGTCGGCAATGGTTTCCAGGGCTTCTTCCCAAGTGACCGTCTGAAAGGTTCCTCCCATGTTCATAAGAGGGGACTCAATACGCTGGTCGTTATGGATGATGCCGTGTCCCAAACGCCCTTTGGCGCAAAGATTGCCTTCATTGATGCCAATATCGTAACCCTCGTCCGCCTCAATACGAACAACCTGGCCTTTTTTACTTTCGAGCTTGATCGTACAGCCCCATGAGCAGTAATTGCAGGTCGTATGGGTATCGGTAAACATTGCCGCCAAACCACGGGCTGATGAAGTCATGTCCATCAATGCGCCTGTCGGGCAAACCGTGATGCACTGTCCGCAGAATTCGCAATCCAGAGGCTCGTTATTGGCTGTGCCAATGCCAACGCTCATTCCACGTTTATGAAAGTCCAGAGCTTGGACTCCCTGAATTTCATCACAGGCGCGTACGCACAACCCGCACATGATGCACCGGTTGAGATAGAACTCAATAATCGGGTTGGTTTTTATGCTGGGTTCATTGCGTCTTTGAATTTCAAACCGCCCATTGAACAATTTCAGCATATCGGTGTTGTCCTGCAGGGGGCAAACTCCCGACTTGTCGCAGATGGGGCAGTCGAGGGGGTGCTCGACCAGCAACATCTCAAGGCAGGCTTTGTTGTAGCGATCAGTTTCTTCCGTCCCGGTACTTACTTCCATGCCCTCGCAAACCGGCTGAGTGCAGGAATAAACCAGTTCTTTTTTACCATTAACAACTGTTTCAACCATGCAGGTTCGGCAGGCG
>PCTK01000189.1:0-299 GCA_002786505.1 Nitrospinae bacterium CG22_combo_CG10-13_8_21_14_all_47_10
CTTTTAAATTTAAGGGTTTAATTGTGTCCGTCGCAGAAGAGAAGTTTTCCAAAAAATTTGAGGAAACCGAGATCAAGCATCGCGGGGCCTATTATCAGGAGGATGCCAAGGAGAAGGGCATGGCGCTTCTGGAAGCCAAGTTTAAGGACACCAAGCTGTATTGGCTGGTGGATCTCAAGGAAGATCGTATTTTCAGTGCACGGTTCTTTGCATACGGCGGCAAGGTTTCTCTGGTGATTGGCGAAACTCTTTGTGCCATGGTGGAAGGATTGACCATTGAAGAAGCTTGCTCTCTGTTG
>PCTK01000189.1:323-3489 GCA_002786505.1 Nitrospinae bacterium CG22_combo_CG10-13_8_21_14_all_47_10
CGTGACGAGCATGGCGTGTCTGCGGTTCCTGAGTCGAAAATGCCGGCTTTTGATACGGTTGAGGAGTTGTTGAAAATTTCCCGGGAGCAGTACCCTTCGGCGAAAGCGGTGGCTATTGCCAGTTCATCCATTAAAAAGGAAGATTTTCAATCCACCACGGAACTGAACCTGTTGGCTCAGGCCTGGCTGGGGTTGACGAAGGAAGAGCAGAAGCAACAGATAGAGATTGTTTTGGATGAATACATCCGTCCGGCTCTCATGAATGACGGGGGCAACGTCCAGGTTCTGGATGTGACGGACGGTGAGAAGGTATTGGTTCAATACCAGGGGGCGTGCGGCAGTTGCGGGTCTTCATTGGGGGCAACCCTGTCGTTTATGGAATCGACCTTGCGTAAACACATATATAACGAATTGAATGTAGTTCCACAGATGTAATTCCGGAGAAAAACAATGGCTGACGAACAAAACTCCGTTTCAAGTATTCTGGAAGATAAAACCTATAAATACGGGTTCACGACCAATGTTGAATCGGAAACCTTTGCCAAGGGGTTGACCGAGGAGGTTATCCGCGCTATTTCCATGAAGAAGAATGAGCCGGCGTTTATGCTCGACTTCAGGCTCAGGGCATTCGAGAAATGGAAAACGATGAAACCGCCGGAATGGCCGAATGTGCATTATCCGCCCATCGACTTTCAGAACATTTCCTATTACTCAGCGCCGAAGCAAAAGAAAGTATTGGATAGTCTTGATGAAGTCGATCCGGAAGTTTTGCGCACCTTTGAAAAACTTGGCATACCGCTGGATGAACAAAAAAAGCTTGCCAATGTGGCGGTGGATGCTGTGTTCGACAGTGTCAGCGTGGCCACGACCCATAAGAAAAAACTTATGGAAGTGGGCATCATTTTCTGTTCCATTTCGGAAGCTTTGCAGGAATACCCGGAATTGGTGGAAGAGTACCTGGGAACCGTGGTTCCCGTGGGTGATAATTTTTACGCCGCGTTAAACAGTGCCGTGTTCACCGATGGTTCCTTCGTCTACATTCCGCCGGATACTATTAGTCCGATGGAAATCTCTACTTATTTCCGCATCAACACCGAGGAGACAGGGCAGTTTGAAAGAACGCTGATTATCTGCGCGGAAAACAGTTATGTCTCCTATCTGGAAGGATGTACCGCACCGCAATTTGACACCAACCAGTTGCACGCCGCGGTGGTCGAACTGGTCACTTTGGAAAACGCAGAGATCAAATACAGCACTGTGCAAAACTGGTACGCCGGGGATAAGGAAACCGGCAAAGGCGGCATTTACAATTTTGTCACCAAACGGGGCAAATGTCAGGGTAACAATTCCAAAATTTCATGGACGCAGGTGGAAACCGGATCAGCGATCACCTGGAAGTACCCGAGCTGTCTGCTGTTGGGAGACAACACTACCGGGGAGTTCTATTCGGTGGCTTTGACCAATGGCCATATGCAGGCGGATACAGGAACCAAGATGATCCATATCGGCAAAAACACCCGGTCGAGCATTATTTCCAAGGGTATTTCCGCCGATTACTCCAGCAACAGTTATCGCGGCCAGGTGAAGGTGGGCAAGAACGCGACCAACGCAAGAAATTACAGCCAGTGCGATAGCCTGCTGGTGGGTGATAAATGTAGTGCACACACATTCCCTTATATAGAAACCGCAAACAGTTCGGTTCAGGTCGAGCACGAAGCCGCAACCTCAAAGATCAGCGAAGACCAGCTTTTCTATTTTGAGTCGAGAGGGATTTCCCGTGAAAACGCGATTGAAGCGGTTATTAGTGGGTTCTGTAAAGAAGTTTTCAAACAACTGCCGATGGAGTTTGCCGTTGAGGCTCAGAAACTGCTGACCCTGAAACTTGAGGACAGCGTTGGTTAAGAGGGGCCATGTGGTGGTAAGCTTTGGCATTTAGGAAAATTAAATAGCCCCTGTGTTGGTTCTCGCCGACTGTTTCCTGCGGGACTTGCGGGGCTTTTTTTATTGATTTGAGGAGAAGGTTAATGCTTGAAATTAAAGATTTGCATGCAGGTTTTGACGGGAATGAAATTATAAAAGGCATTTCCCTGTCGGTAAAAAAGGGGGAAATTCACGCAGTCATGGGTCCTAACGGGTCGGGCAAAAGCACCATGGCTAAAATCCTGTCTGGTCACCCGGCCTATGAAGCCATGGGCGGAGAGATTCTTTTTAATGGTGAGAACCTGTTGGAGATGGATGCGGAACAGCGGTCTCTGGCCGGAATTTTTATGGGATTCCAGTACCCGGTAGAGGTGCCGGGGGTGAACAACGCCGAGTTTTTACGCATGGCGCACAATGCACGAAGGGTCAAAGCCGGTGAAGAAGAAATGGACCCTCTGGACTTTGACGATCTGTTATCTGAAAAGATGAATATGCTGGGAATGGAAAAAAAATATAAGGAAAGAAACCTCAATGATGGTTTTTCCGGTGGTGAGAAAAAGAAAAATGAAATTTTACAGATGGCAATCCTCGAGCCAAAACTTGCCATCCTCGATGAAACCGATTCGGGACTCGACATTGATGCTCTCAGGGTCGTGTCCGAAGGGGTGAATAAACTGCGTAACGAGAATAACGCGCTCATTCTCATCACGCATTACCAGCGTTTGCTGGATTACATTAAACCTGACTTTGTTCATGTTCTCAGTAAAGGGAAAATCGTCAAGTCGGGAGGTAAAGGGCTGGCGCTTGAACTCGAATCCCAGGGATATGACTGGGTAACCACTGAGAATTGAGGAGAGAGTATGTCGGATACACTCGTTAAATCCAGTGCTGAGTCAGCGTTCCTGGATTTGCATAAAAAATTTCTGGAACAAGGAAGCCCTGCTTTGGCGGAACTTCGGGGCGTTGCGTTAAATCGATTTGAGTTGCTGGGATTTCCACATTCCAAGCATGAGATGTTTACCTATTTGAACACAAAAGGGCTGGTGGAAACGGCCTTCAGCCTCCCCGCTGGTTCGAAACCGGTCTCGGAAGATTTTGTTGCGGGTCATATTTATCCGGGTTGTGAGGGGCAATGCCTTGTTTTTGTCGATGGGATTTTTGACCGTGGCTTGTCACGGCTCGAAGGCGTGAGTGCCAATCTGGCGCCGTTATCCGAAGCTGTTTCAGATCAGGAACTGAAAAAATA
>PCTK01000189.1:3497-4972 GCA_002786505.1 Nitrospinae bacterium CG22_combo_CG10-13_8_21_14_all_47_10
AATCGGCAGAGAATGAGAATGATGCTTTTGCGGCCCTAAGCGCCGCATTTTGCGGTGAAGGGCTTGTTTTTAAAGTCGGGGAGAACACACAAATTTCAGGGCCGGTTCAAGTGCTGTTTGTATCTACGGGTGGAAACCCGGTTATGCATACCCCGCGGCTGGTTTGGCAGTTGGGCAAACTTTCGGAACTCAAGGTGATCGAAAAATTCGTTGGGATCGAAGGCGGTTATTTCATCAACTCGGTTCAGGACTGGTTATTGGCGGAAGGCGCGAGGGTCGCCTTCACACAGGTGCAGGCTGACGTATTTGATTCCTGGCATTTTTCCAAAACCCGTGTCCATCTGAATAGAAACTCCAGATTCTATTCCACAAACGCTTCTATGGGAACCCAGTTAGCGCGGCATCACTATGAGGTCCGGCTCAAGGAAGAAGGCTCTGAACTGCGGTTGAACGGAGTCAGCATATTGGGTGGCAGGGAACAGGTGCATAATTTTATCCGTATTCATCACGAAGCGCCTCAATGTGTTAGTCACCAGCATTTTAAGAATATTGTCAACGATCAGGCCCGGTCCAGTTTCGATGGCACTGTGATCGTCAATCAGGGGGCTCAACTGACCAGTTCCGACCAGTTGATCAACAATCTCATGCTTTCCGATGATTGCCATGCGGACAATAAACCCAACCTGATGATTTTTGCCGACGATGTCAAATGTACGCACGGCGCGACCATCGGACAGATTGATGAGGAACAGTGGTTTTACCTGCAAACCCGCGGGCTTTCTGCCAGAGTGGCAAAAGAGCTTCTTACCCGGAGCTTTGCCAGAAGCATTATCCAGACCATTGAGTTTCCCGAAGTGGTGAAAGATCTCAATAGCACACTTCTTAAGAAACTGGAGGCACGCGATGCTTGATACTCATGCAAGGGTTTTGGATGTAGAAAAAATACGCAAGGATTTCCCCATCCTCTCCCAAACCGTTCGGGGAAAACCCCTGATCTACCTGGATAACGCCGCAACGACCCAAAAACCGTATTCGGTTATAGAACGAGTCCGTAAATTTGATACGGAAGAATACGGCACCGTTCGGCGCGGCTCGTACAAATTAAGCGAAAATGCCACTCAACTCTTTGAGCAAACGCGTCAGAAGGTGGCCGATTTTATGGGTGCCGAAAAAAAGGGGGAAATTGTTTTCACCAGCGGAACCACTCAGGCCATCAACCTGGTGGCGCATAGTTTTGGCAAGCGGTTTGTCAACGAAGGCGATGAAATCATCATTTCCAACATTGAGCATCACGCGAACACAGTTCCCTGGCAGGTGCTTTGCCAGGAGCGCGGGGCCGTGCTCAGAGTAATTCCCGTTAACGATGACGGCGAGTTGATTATGGGCGAATACGAAAAACTGCTTTCCTCCAAAACCCGCATGGTTGCTGTCAACCACGTATCCAATGCATTGGGAACGATCAACCCGGTCAAGGA